>JAIRSL010000183.1 GCA_031255475.1 Treponema sp. | reverse complement strand
CCCTCTTATCCGAAGCCGGGACGGAACTTATCAACTGGGATGTTCTGATGATCTTTGTGGGAAGCCTCGTAATCGCGGAACTGTTCATCTATTCACGGGTCCCCGCGGTTATAGCGGATAACATCGTCCTTCGTTCCCCCAACATAGGCATAGCTATTGTGGCTATACTAATCATGACCGGATTCATCTCCGCTTTTGTGGAAAATGTGGCCACCGTCCTGGTGATGGCCCCTATAGCCCTTGCCCTCTGCGGCAAGCTGAAACTGGACCCTCTTTACTTTATGGTGGGTCTCGCGGTGATGGCCAACCTCCAGGGGACGGCCACTCTGGTAGGCGATCCTCCGTCCATGATTTTCGCCGACTTTACCGGTTATGGTTTTAACGATTTTTTTGTCCTCCACGGCAAGCCCTCGATATTTTTCGCGGTTCAGATCGGTATGCTTACCGGCGCCGTTTTCTTTTATATTTATTTTGCCCAAAAGGGAAGCGGCAAGATAAATGTTGAAATTGAAAAACCCCTGAGCGTTTTTCCGACCACGCTTCTTCTCCTGATGATATTTGGACTTGCGGTCCTGTCGTTTGTCTTTGGCGGCATTTCCGTCTGGTCGGGACTTCTGGTGATTTTCCTTGGGATAATAGGGCTTGTCTGGTACGGCTGCCGCGAAGGCCGAAAAAAATCGGCGGAACTGGTGAAGAACCTTGACTGGGATACCGCGCTTTTCCTGCTGAGTATTTTCGTGGTGGTAGGAGCCGTGTCGGAAGTAGGACTGCTCCACGACTTCTCCCGTTTTCTTTCCCGTATCGTAGGGCAAAACGTATTCCTGGGCTTTGTCCTTATTGTGGGGGTGTCCACCCTGATCAGCGGTTTTGTGGATAACGTCCCGTATATCATCGTGATGCTTCCGGTGGCCGCCGAAATCGCCGTCGATTTGGGACTGCGGCAGGAACTCTACATGTTCGCCCTGCTTATCGGTTCCTGCCTGGGGGGAAACCTTACCCCCTTCGGCGCCTCCGCCAACGTAGTCTCCATAGGTATCCTGAAAAAACAGGGCCGGACATGTTCATTCGCCCAGTGGCTCAAAATCAGCCTGCCGTTTACCTTTTTGACTACCGTGGCTTCCGCGGCCTTTATCTGGTTCGTGTGGTATTCCTGACACGTAACCGGATAACGCATACGCTGTTGCGCGCCAAGGGCGCCCTGCTTGCGTAAAAGACAAAGCGAAAGATCTACAACCCCGCCCTAAAACTTCCCCGCATCCTAAAATCCGGACTTCGTCCGGTTAATTTGCCGCGAACGATTGTATTAGGGATACCATCAGGACTATACTGAATTTTATGGAAGTAATGAAGCGAACGACAACCTGCGGCGCTCTGCGGCGTTCCGATGCGGGGAAGACCGTAGTATTGAACGGATGGGTACACCGGAAGCGGGACCATGGGGGCATTTTCTTTATCAACCTGAGGGATCGGTACGGAATCACCCAGGTGGTTGCGGGCGAAGAGGGAACCGCCGGGCAGAGTCTGGCCGCAGCCGCGGCGGAACTGCGGAACGAGTTCTGTATCGCCGTGGAAGGGCTGGTCCGGCTCCGGCCGGACGGCATGGTGAACCCCGCTATGGCTACCGGAGAAATCGAGGTAGCCGCTTCCTCCCTGGTCATCCTGAACCGTTCGGAAATACTGCCGTTTCAGATCGATGAGGAGTCGGACGCCCGTGAAGACCTGCGCCTCCGTTACCGGTATCTGGACCTCCGTTCAACTGGGATGCAGAAGCGGATACGACTGCGGAGCGAAACGGCTTTCGCGGTCAGGGAGTGGATGACCGGCCGGGGATTCTACGAGATCGAAACCCCCACGTTCATCAAATCCACTCCCGAAGGCGCGCGGGATTACCTGGTCCCTTCGCGGCTTTATCCGGGGAAGTTTTACGCCCTGCCCCAGTCGCCTCAGCTTTACAAGCAGTTGCTTATGGCGGCGGGGTTTGACAAGTATTTCCAGATTGCCCGGTGCTACCGGGACGAGGACGCCAGGGGCGATCGGCAGCCGGAATTCACCCAGATCGATATAGAGATGTCCTTTGTAAGCCGGGATGACGTTTTGGCCGTCACCGAAGGGCTTATGGGTCATGTGTTTAAAAAAACCCTGGGCGTGGAGCTTCCCGCCTGTTTCAGGCGTTTGACATACGAAGAAGCCATGGAACGTTACGGCACGGATAAGCCGGATCTCCGGTTCGGCCTGGAGATGAAGGATTTTGCCCCGTATGTGGAAGCAGGGGGATTCCAGGCTTTCAAAGACGCCTTGGCCGCCGGGGAAGCGGACCGCCGGGCGGCGGCAGCCAGGGGGGTTACGGTCCCCGGCGGAGGGGTCAAAGCCCTGGTGGTTCCCGGCGCGGCCGGTTATTCCCGGAAACAGATTGAAGAGATGGAAGCCCAGGCGAAAATCTACAAGGCCCGGGGTTTAGCGTGGATGAAGGTGGCCGGCGCGGATGGCGCGCCGCCGGTTCTTGAAGGCGGGGTCGCCAAATTTTTCGCCTCCCAAGCCTCCGGGATCGTCGAGGGGCTTGGGGCCGCACGGGGGGACCTTATTCTCATCGTGGCGGACTCCAAGCGGCGTGTTGCTAATATCGCGTTGGGGGCGGTACGGTCCAAGCTGGGCCGGGACCTGGCTCTGATCCGGGGCGCTTCTTCCGGCGGCTCCGAATGTCCGCGCTTCGAATTCGTCTGGATTGTGGACTTTCCCCTCTTTGAGTTCAATGAAGAAGAAAACCGCTGGGAAGCGGCGCACCATCTGTTTTCCTATCCTCAGGAACAGTACCATGCCGTCATGGAACAGGATCCCGGCGCGGTCAAGGGCGATCTGTACGATTTGGTTTTGAACGGGTATGAACTGGCATCGGGTTCCATCCGTATCCACGACCCGGCCCTGCAAAAACGGGTGTTCAACATCGCCGGTATAGGCCCGGAGGAAGGGGAGAAGAAATTCGGCTTTCTTACCGAAGCCTTCAAGTACGGGGCGCCGCCTCACGGCGGTATAGCTCCGGGGCTGGACCGGCTCGTGATGCTTATGGCGGGGGAAACTTCTATTAAAGAGGTTATCGCCTTTCCGAAAAATTCCTTCGCCGTAAGTCCCATGGACGACAGCCCCTCGGAGGTGGAACCTAAGCAGCTTGAGGAACTTCACCTAAGGGTGATCCCTCCGGAGGAGCCGCGTTACCCGTAAACCGCGGGGACCGCACGGGCGATACGGAACTACGATGACGAGTTTTCCGGAACTGTATTGGACTTTTTTCAAAATAGGATGCTTTACCTTCGGCGGGGGATACGCCATTCTGCCCATCCTTGAACGGGAACTTATCCGTAAAAAAGGCTGGGCCACCATGGACGAAGTGATGGACTACTACACCATCGCCCAGGTGACGCCGGGGGTTATTGCGATCAACGTTTCCACCTTTATTGGGTATAAGATGAAGGGGATCGCCGGCGGCATTGTCAGTACCCTGGCGTTTATATCCCCTTCTTCCGTCATTATTACCCTTATTGCCACCTTCCTGAGCAGCTACCAGGATATGCCCATAGTACGGCACGCCTTTGGCGGCATACGTATAGCGGTATGCGCCCTGATCCTGGACACGGTGATCAAGATGATCCGGGGCTTCTACCGGGACGTTACGGCCCTGATCCTCTTTGTCATTGCCCTGGGGCTTTCCGTGGTCTTTAGCCCTTCCCCGGCATTCGTGGTAATAGGCGCAGGGATCGCCGGGTTCGTCCTCTACCGGGGCCGGGGGGACGCGCCTGACGCCGGGAGCGGCCATAATGACGCGGAACAAGGCGGCGGCGCTTCCGGCGGCGAAACCGGGGGAGAGGGGGGCGCGTGATCTTCCTCATCCTCTTTGGGGAATTCTTCAAAATAGGCCTCTTTTCCATAGGCGGGGGTCTTGCTACTCTGCCCTTCCTCTACAGACTGGCCGAAACCTATCCCTGGCTGCCGGTGGAGGCAATCCCCGACATTACGGCGGCCGTTCAATTTTCACCCGGAGCCATAGGGGTCAACCTATCGTTTTATACGGGATTCCTCTGCGCCGGCATTGCCGGAGGTGTTACGGCCGCCCTGGGCCTTATTACCCCTTCCATCGTCATTATCATCATCGTAGCCCGTATGTTGGCGGTCTTTAAGGAAGACCGGACCCTCAAGGCGGTATTTACCGGCCTCCGTCCCGCCGCCGCCGGCCTCCTCGCCTCC
>JAIRSL010000035.1 GCA_031255475.1 Treponema sp. | reverse complement strand
GGTCCCTCCACCGCGTCAATCCGTTAATTGTTTGCTACCTAAAGAAGAGAAGGGCGGAACGGCCGAGAGGAAACCTTTCGGAAATATGCCGCGCAGGATTGTAATGTTAAATTGCTGTTTCCTCACGATAAATCTTACCCTGGGAGATCGCGGTACCCGCATATACTTCGTTTTTTACGTGGCGCGCCGGAGGTATCCGCAGACCGGCAATTCTCAGTTGAGTCTGTTCTAAACTAATTGACCGTGCGCTAAACGCGTACGGTTTCGGGAAAGCGGACTATTACAACGCCGCTTCCCATTGCTTCTGTACCGCCCGGACGGTTTCATCCGGGGTCCGGCCTTCTTCGAACATCAGCCGTAGTTCTTCCCGGAGTATGGTTTCCAGGACCATTTCCGCCGGAAGGCTGAGATATTCTTCGGTAGTACCGGCGGCGGCATAGATGTCGCTGATTTTAAGATAGATCGCGTCCTGTTCCGGGGAAAAATCCGCGCCTGTTTCCGGGATTGTATTGGCCTCAGGAATCATCCCGGTTTGTAAGGCAACGCCGTCCGCCTTTTCTGCCAGGAAGGAGATAAAAGCCCGGGCCTCATCTTTGTATTTGCCCGAACGGGAGACCCCCGCATACCAGCCGGCGACACCGACGGCCGGTTTCCCTATATAGGAAGCCGGGCCGGGAATACCGGTAACGCCGAAGGGGACGCCTGCGGCCCGGAGGTTCCTGATTTCCACCGCCGGGGCAAGCATCATGGCGAGGCGGCCGGCGGCGAAGTCTTCAAGGCGGTCTTTGCTTGTTTTGGTAAAGGCTTCCGGGGCAAGGAGGCCCTCTTGGGAAAGGGCGTTTAGAAAACGCAGGGTATTCGCCGCCGGCGTTTCGGTAAAAGCCGGCCGGCCGTTACGGATTAAGGCGGCTCCCGAGGAACGGAACCAGGGAAAAACATCCCGGTACACGCCCAGGGGGTCTTCCGGGCTTAACGAGAGGGCGAATCCGTACCTGCCCCGGGACGGATCGGTAACCGCTCTGGCGGCGGCGGTGAATTCGGCCTGGTTTTTGGGCGGGCGGTCAAATCCGGCTTCCCGCAAGAGATCGGTCCGGTAGAAGAGGGGAATCACGCAGAATGTTACCGGCCACGCCCGGGATATAGCGCTTTGCGCTTCCCCGTCCGCTGTCCTGAACAGGACATGCCCTTCCTGAGCGCTTACGGGCTCAAGCATATCCCCCCCGGCGAGCGCGGGAAGCCAGCGGGGGTCCAGTCCCAGGATGTCGGGGAACCCGGCGGCCGCAGCGGATGTACCGCCCTTTTCCTTCCGCCCGTCTTCTCCATCCTTTTGGGGAAGGTCCTGAAGAAGCAGGCGGCGGACTTCGTGGTAGGGCCGGGTATCAAGGGTAATACGGACGCCGGGGTTTTGGGCTTCAAATTCCCGTATAAGGGCGGGAAGGACGCCGGGGGCCAGTTCATCCTGCCACCACTGGGTAAATACCAATACACGCCGCTCTTCCCCCAGAAGCGGAACGCCCCGGCTGATTTGCCCCACAACCACAGGTATGGCGAGGGCCAGGACGGCCAGTCCCGTATAAAAAAGCAGGCGATCCAAACGAGTATAATTTGACCGGTTTTTTTGCTGAGGCGTTAATCCCATAGAGACCTCCGAATACAGACTTTTGCGTAAATTTTCGGCATATTTCCCAATTCGGAGAGAGGGGCGGACGGCACGGGCCCAAGCGCTCCGGCTATGGCCCATCCCGGAGCAACAGGTACTGCTCGTCCTTGTTGGGCAGAGTCCTTCTAAGTTCCCGGATAAATTCCCTGGTGTCTCCCATTTCCTCATAAGAGTCGCACTCATCCAGGTATCGCCGGGTAATCGTACAATATTTATACAACTTTTCTTCTCCAAGTTTTTTCCGCCACTTACCCGCGGCGCACCGTACCCGCAGAAAATACCGGTCGTCCCCTTCCGGCCTGGCGGGAACCAGTTTACAATGAATACAGTTGGCACAGTATATTTTACCGCTGTGAAATTCATCTTCCGGACCACGCTCATCGCCCTGTATTGATGCTTCAGGCAATTCCTGAACTCGTATCACCGGCAACTCTGACGTCTCAATCATATCAACCTGCCTTTTACAAGATGCATTCATCGTCAAAAATAATCCAAAAGAAACGCGAATCCGTCAATAGCACTGCAACACTCCGAAATACCTCATTTAAAAAAGTAACTTCACGCCGCCGGTTACTCTTCCGAAGAAGGGATCTTCGCGACCAGGATCTCCCGCAACACGAGAATAGCCTTGTTGACATTCTGCTGTAACCGGGCCGGATTGTAAAGCCCGTAAAACCAGTACGTTCCGCTTTTATCCCGGACGGTGATGCATCCAAATCCGGGAAGCGCCGGAAAGGGTTGTAGGGCGCGTTATGGCGTCTGATATCTTTGGAGCCGGTCCTTACCGTGCCGGCAAGTTTCCCGGCGGATAGAGGACCGCGGGCAATTGTCGTTTTTCCCGGCGCTTTCTACGATGTCGTCACGCTCGGGGCAGAGAAAGTATTAGCCGGTTTGTTACGACATCTTGAGCAGATCCGATTGAGGCGGGAACAAAAAAACGGAGGGCACACCGTACACCAGCATGCCCTCCGGGATGTACCATTCGGGATCAGCCGTACACCGCTATCATAACGCCCGCGGCTATAGCCGTGCCGATGACGCCGGCTACATTGGGGCCCATCGCGTGCATCAACAGGAAGTTCCCCGGATCTTCCTCAAGGCCCACCTTGTTTGCAACCCGCGCGGCCATGGGAACCGCCGAAACGCCGGCGGAACCGATAAGAGGATTGATCTTTTCTTTCAGGAAGAGATTCATGAACTTGGCCACCAGGATGCCCGCGGCGGTGGCAATACCAAAGGCCACCAGTCCCATAACCACAATGATAAGAGACGAAGGGTTCAGGAACCGGTCGGGAGTCATCTGGCTACCGACGCCCAGGGAGAGGAAGATGGACACGATGTTGATAAGCTCATTCTGCAAGGTCCTGGAGAGCCGGTCCACCACGCCGCATTCCCGGATAAAGTTCCCGAACATGAGGCAGCCGATGAGAGGCGCCGCCGAGGGGATAAGGAGTATGGACAGCACGAAAACCACCAGGGGGAAGAAAATCTTTTCCACCTTGGATACGGGCCGCAGCTGCTTCATCCTGATAAGCCGTTCGTGTTTGCTGGTCAGCGCCCTCATGATGGGTGGCTGGATAATAGGCACCAGGGCCATGTACGAATAGGCCGCCACCGCCACGGTCGCCAGAAGATGGGGGGCCAGCTTCGCAGCGATGTAGATCGTGGTCGGCCCGTCCGCGCCCCCGATGATAGCCACCGCGCAGGCTTCCTTGAGGTTAAAGGCCACCCCCGGCAGGAAGTTGGCGACGCTGATGAAGAACAAGGTAGCGAAGACGCCGAACTGGGCCGCCGCCCCCAGGAGAGCGGTCTTGGGGTTGGCGATAAGGGGGCCGAAGTCGGTCATCGCCCCGAAACCCATAAAGATGATCATGGGGAAGAACTCGTTGCCCACCCCGCTTTCATAGATGATGTGCAACATCCCGTGAGGGGCGTCACCCATACCGGCAAAGGGAATGTTGACAAAAACGGTCCCAAAACCTATGGGGATAAGGAGCAGAGGCTCAAAATTCTTTACCGCCCCCAGGTAGATGATGAGGAAGCCCACCGCCACCATAAGGAGTTCCTGCCAGCCCAAGACCGTGATGGGCAGCCCCGCCGGGGTTTCTCCGAAGATCTTATCGTTGATAAAGGCGTAAATCCCGGTGGTTTCGGCAATGTTCCGCAGAAAACTGCCCACCGAAACACGGGGAAG
>JAIRSL010000335.1 GCA_031255475.1 Treponema sp. | reverse complement strand
TTAACCATGAAAGAAAAACAGGTGATAACGCGGGAATACAGGCCCCGCTATCAAAAGGCCCTTCATTTGTTTCGGGGATTGTGCTATAAAGGCGCCATGATACGAATATCTGACACGGGTGTCTATGTTTTTAACGGCCGGGAAATTCTTGAGGATACTCCGGAGAACGCCGGGATTTTGCGAAAGCGCCTGCCGCCGGATAAGGACGCGCCCCGGCGGGGGACCATTGCCTGCGGGATCATTGCCGCCCACAACACGTCCGGGGACGGGACGAATCTGCGGCTCAGGTTTGACGCCCTGGCATCCCACGACATCACCTTTGTCAACATCATTCAGACCGCCCGGGTGAGCGGGCTGGAAGCGTTTCCCCTTCCCTATATATTGACCAACTGTCACAATTCCCTCTGCGCGGTGGGGGGGACCATCAACGAGGACGACCACGCCTTTGGGTTTTCGGCGGCCAGAAAATACGGCGGCGTCTACGTGCCCCCGCACCTTGGGGTGATCCATTCGTATATCCGGGAAACCCGGGCGGGCTGCGGCAAGATGATCCTGGGGAGCGACAGCCATACCCGCTACGGCGCACTGGGCGCCATGGGCGTGGGGGAAGGCGGCGGCGAACTCGTAAAACAGCTTTTAAATCGGACCTACGACATTGCCTACCCCAAGGTAGTGGGGGTGTACCTTACCGGAAAGCCCCGGCCCGGCGTGGGACCCCAGGATGCGGCCCTGGCGATCATCGGCGCGGTGTTCCGGGGGGGCATCGTGAAAAACGCGGTCCTGGAATTCCTGGGTGACGGCGTTGCCGGGCTGTCCGCCGACTTCCGTTGCGGCGTAGACGTGATGACCACCGAAACCACCTGCTGGTCTTCCATCTGGGAGACCGACGAGGTGATACGGGATTATCTTCGCGTTCACAAACGGGAAGAGGATTACCGGAAACTGAGCCCCGGTCCGGCCGCCTATTATGATCGCCTGATCCGGGTGGACCTTTCCGCCCTCAAACCCATGATCGCCCTGCCGTTCCATCCCGGCAATGTCTGGGAGATCGACGCCCTTCTGGAGAATCCCGGCGACATCTTCCGGGAGGTCGAAAAAGACGCCGCCGCCCTCATAGAAAACCCCGGCATCCGGTTTACCCTTACCGACAAGATTGATGAATCGGGCCGGATACGGGTGGATCAGGGAATCATCGCGGGCTGCGCCGGGGGGACCTACGAAAATATTATGGCCGCGGCCGCCATTCTGGAAGGCGGGGATAAGGGCGGGGATTTCTTCTCCCTTTCGGTATATCCCGGAAGCCAGCCTTTACTCCTGGAACTTACCCGTAACGGCTGTACCGGCCGTCTTATCGCTTCGGGGGCGATAATCCGCACCGCCTTCTGCGGCCCCTGTTTCGGCGCTGGGGACGTGCCCGCCAACAACGGCCTGTCCATCCGCCACACCACCAGGAATTTCCCCAACAGGGAGGGTTCCCGGCCCATGGACGGCCAGATCGCTTCGGTTGCCCTTATGGACAGCAGGAGCATAGCCGCCACCGCCCGGAACGGCGGCTTCCTCACCTCCGCAGAATCCTTCCCGGAGGACGGCAACATCCCCCCCTATCATTACGACGACGCCCCGTACCGGAACCGGGTGTACAACGGCATAGGATCGGCCCGGCCTGAGGAGCCGCTTCGTTACGGCCCCAACATCACCGATTGGCCCGGCATGGAAGATCTGGGGGAGCACCTTCTGGTTAGGATTGTTTCGTTCATCACCGATCCGGTTACCACCACCGACGAAATCATCCCGTCGGGAGAAACCTCATCGTACCGGTCCAATCCCGCGGGCCTTGCGGAATTCACCCTGTCCCGAAAGGATCCCGCCTATGTCGGCCGGGCCAAGGCAATACGCCGGATCGAACTTGCCAGGCAGGAAGCGGTCAGGTCCGGGGCCGGTTTTTCCGGCGTACCGGACATTGCCGGCGTCATGGCGGAGATCCGGCTTCTCCCCGAAGGAAAGGGGATTGAGCCGGAGGCCCTCCGCATCGGGTCCGCCATTTACGCGGTAAAACCCGGAGACGGCAGCGCCCGCGAACAGGCCGCAAGCTGCCAGCGGGTTCTTGGGGGCGCGGCGAATTTCGCCGGGGAATACGCCACTAAACGGTACCGCAGCAATCTTATCAACTGGGGTATACTCCCCTTCACCGTGGAAGGGGATCCCTCATTCAAAAACGGGGACTATGTTTTTATTCCGGGGATTGCCGCCGCGGTGAGGAAAGGAGAAGGCCGCCTCCCGGCATACGTTATCGGCGAGGACGGGGTATCGGCGTTTACCCTGAAGACCCCGAACCTTACCCCTGTAGAGAAGGAAATAGTTCTGGCGGGAAGCCTGATCAATTACAACAGGAACACGAAGGCCGCCGCAGGATGCCAAGCATCTCACGGCTAATCCGGAATTTCCAGCATACGTTTGAAGGCCGAATCCGGCTTCTTGAGCTCCCGTGAGCCCCGGGTAATTTTGCAGAGGGACAGCCCCAGTTTTTCCGCAATCTCCCGTTGCGGTGTTTTCCTGTCCAGGGCCTTGACCAGGGCCCAGCGGGCGGCTATATCCGCAATCTCGGCGGGGGTCAGGAGGCAGCGAAAAAAATCTTCGATAAACCGCTGGTCGCCGATCTTTGCCAGCCGCCGGGCCAGTTCCGAAAGGTTTTCCGTCACTAAAGGATCGTCGGTTTTCATCATTTAAATATAATTCATTGCGGGGTAAAAAGACATACGTCAAATTAAAGGATGAAGTTCCAGAGGAACAGCCGGCCCAAACGTCTGCGGACCCGTCAGGGCATGAGCCGGAAGAGCATTGATGTACACTTCCTTAAATACCGGCGCTGCCGGCGGGGGAATAGTTTTCGGGCAAGTATTTAAACATCAAAATATAAAACAGAGAAGAAAGCCGGTTGAGGGCTTCCACAATATCAGGCCGGCCGGATTTTCCGGGACAGGCTTCGTCCCTGAAAGCCGAAACCGCCGACAGTTCCGTTTCCCTGGTAACGGTACGTAAAAGATTCAGCCTGAGGCTCAAGACACCCAGGGTGTGATCGATGAACAAATGTTTATAGCCAAAGTATTTTTCAGGATGATGGGACCGTTCCCGCAGTTCTCCGGAAGAAAACCCCAGAACGCGGAATTCCCCCAAAGGGGTTCCCGTATACTCGGCGGAAAGAAGGCCCCGCGCAAATGCAAGAATCTCACTGAGATCCTCTGTAAAGGCGCGGTTTTCCTTCTCCTCTCCCAGAACCTGGGCTTCCAGGATCAGGGCGGTAAGTTTGTCCAGCTTGCCCCGGAACACAATAACCGGGTTATCTTTTTCGGTTAACCGGCTGCCGTGGAGATGGGTCAGCGTCTCCGGTTTTTCTCCGTTAGGGCCGTAATGCACCGCACTATACTCCGCAGCGGAAGATCAAAATTGAAGCCGTCCCAAACCGCCGGATTCTGAACAACCGCCTTACATGACTATAACCGCTTGAAAGGTTCCCGAAAAGCCCTTACGCCGGGCTCTCCCATTGCAAATCCCACCCGCCGCAGCCGTCCCCCAACAGGCCGGCCATAACCGGCAGGGCGCTTTCCAGGGCGGCTTTCAATGTCCAGGGGGGATTCAGGATGACCAAGCCGCTCCCGTACATACCCCGGTCCGTCCGGGAAGCGGTACGCAGTTCCGCCCGGCACCTGTTTCCCCGGTAAAGACCAATAAGCGTCTCCGGCAGCGCCGCATCCCTGTTCCCCAGCAGAGGATACCAGACGATGTAGAGCCCGGTAGGAAAGCGCCGCAGGGCTTCGGCAAGGGAGCGGGGAAGATTCTTGTAGTCCTCTTTCATCTCGTAAGGCGGGTCTATAAAGACGCAGGCCCGGCGGGACGGAGGCGGAAGCAGGCTCTTGAGGCCCGCAAAGCCGTCTTCGCGCCGTAAACTGAACCGGCGGTCGGTCCCCAGGACGTGCGTAAGAACGACAAAATCCGCGGGGTGAAGCTCGAAACACACGGCCCGGTCCCGGGGCCGGAGCAGCGCCCTGATGAGGGCCGGTGAACCGGGATAATAGCGCCCGCCGTCCTCGGCATCGGGCCGGAAATTCCGCGCAAGTACCCTAAGCCGTTCGAGCATGGCCGGCAGGACGGGGAACGCGCGGTCCGGCGCACCGGCATCCAACCGGGCTATCCCCCGCTCCCATTCCCTGTTTTGAAGGGCATACCCGTCCGTAAGGGAATAAAGCCCCGCCCCGGCATGGGTGTCTATGCAGAGATAGGGGGTATCCTTCCGGCCAAGGTAGTCCAGGCAGAAGATCAGGACGCTATGCTTGAGGATGTCCGCGGCGTTCCCCGCGTGAAAAGCATGACGGTAACCGAGCACCCTCTCAGGGTATCATGGAATCCCCGCCGCGGCAATTTGAACCGTCCCTATTTAGCGACAATCCGGCCGGCGCTCTCATCTCCAAAGGGTTCATCGTAAGAATCGTCGGTAAAGGTTTTTTCATCCCCGGCCGCATACCCGGACTTCGCCTTGATGGCAAAAAGGCCCGAGTCGATAGTACCCTTGGGGAGGCCCAAAACCTGCGCCACCTGCAGGTTGGTCGGCCCGGTCCGCATCCGCCCGAAGCGCTTCCTCATGGAAGCAAGCTGCTTTCTGGACCGTTCCAGCCGTATTTTCAGTTTTTCTTTTCTGGCGGACCCCGCGGGAGCGGCGTTCATCCGTCTTTCAAAGCTGATACACCGGTAATACAGGGTGTAAATACGTTCCTGGATGTCTTTAATGGCTTCGTCACGGTGGACCCTCATGTTCCGCAGTTGTTCGATAAGGCGTTTCAGCCTCTCTTTGGTCATACCTACGGCCGGCGCGGCCCTGTCGATAAAATCATCGGATATAAAATAATACGATTTAAGGAGCAGCATGAGCGCCTGCCGGGGATTGTTGACCGGTTTAAACGGTACTGCGCCGCTGCCGTAAGCCGGCTCATGTTCGCATACTGCCATTTCCTGAGAATATATGTTCCAGTACGTCTGTTCGGTTATACGATGGCTGACTTCCATCTGGATATATTCCCTGGAGGCCCACCGGATCATGGCGGCAACGTAGGCGTCAAAGGAGGAACCCGTATTCCGGTACTTGTCTATAGCCCGGCCAATGCGGGGGTAAAGCCAGCACAGAAAATCAATACATTCGTCCTTAGGCCAACGGTGCAGTCTGAACCGGCTGCTGTTTTTTAATATGTACTCAAAAATGATACCTTCCAGTTCTTTTTTCCTCAGTTTTTTTTCACGATATTCGTGCAAAAAAGAATCCAATGGCAGAATTTCTCCCATTTTTATAGCTCCCTCTGATAGATTTATCGTAATAGACGGATCGGATCTGCGGTTTTGCTTGGAAAAAAATGACATATATCACTATTTTTTTGAGGAATTCTTTACGGACAGGGAGAAGGCTGGGTGCGGCCGCGGCTCTTATAAAACTACCCGAACCGGCTGCCGAAGGCTTCTATCAGCCTGGGCTTGAGTTCTTCGATGGTACCGGCAATCTTGACGCCCGCGGCGTTTTTATGGCCCCCGCCGCCGAACCGGGCGGCGATTTCCGCCACGTCAACCCGGTCCCGGCTCCGCAGGCCCACGGTACAGGTATCGGCGCTTTCCTGGCGTATCACCACGATGGCCTCGACCCCGGCAACGGATTGCAGCAACTGGTAAAGACTATCGGAATCCCGGCCTTCGAGACCGAATTTTTGGGTGTCTTCATACGTTTCGAATGAATAGACGAGCTTTCCCCCGTAATGGGTTTCGGCCCGTGAAAGAATGCGCCCCAGGAGTATGCGGGAACCGAGGCTCTTCCCGCCGTGTATGGCCCGGAATACCTCTT
>JAIRSL010000319.1 GCA_031255475.1 Treponema sp. | reverse complement strand
ATAAGGTTATTCCCGAAGGTTTCCGGGAAAATCTGCCGGAAGATCTCCTGGTGGAATCCGAAGACACTCCCGCGCCGGAAGAAATTCTCGAAAACGCTGATGATTCTTTTATCATCGATGACGACATCCTGGACATCGATGATATTCCGGACGATGACCTTTCCGTCAGGCCGGAAGCCGGGGAAGAAATCAATGCTGAAGACATCCTGATCGGGGGAGGGGAGGAGGAGGCGGCGGAAGAAAGAAGCGCCGGGGAAGCGCCCGAAGAACCGGATGCCGGAGAAGCGGGTCAGGCGGTGGATGTGTCGGCGATTCCACCGGACATCAGGAACGAACTGCGGAGCGTACTTTCTTACATGGATCAGCTTCTGGAGTCCCTGCCGGAAGATAAGATTGAGGAATTTGCCAAATCCGAACAGTTCGATACTTATAAGAAACTGTTTGAGGAGCTGGGTTTAGCCTAATGGGACTCCTGAGCAGGGCCATTACTGTCAATCCTCCGGGTCTCCGTCCGGGACAGGCCGCTCAGGTTTTCGCCGGGACGGAGGCGGTCCGGAACGCGCTCCGGAATTATTGGCTTCAAAATTCTTCGTTCCAGGGAATTGTCCTGGAACTGCCGGAACACGCCGGAGGAGCGGGGTTTAAAACCTTCTTTGCGGCGGTATCGTCCATGGTCGCTTCCATCGGCCGGGCCCTCCCTTTATCTTCCAAAAACGTTCTCTTCCTCTTTTCCAAGGACCTGGACCGGGAACTTTTGACCCACCGGCTGGTCAAGACCCTGCGGACCAGGGCTCTCGTGAGTTTTGAAGCCGATTCTCCCGGAGAGGCTTTCTCCTGGATACAATCCTGCCTGTAATATGATCGAACGGCTCGCTGCGGCGGGAACCGGCCTTCCCACCGTTTTTGTGGGAGAAAGATCCCTCCATTCCCGGTATGATCCTGCGGGAGAAGCGGAGAAGTACGTTAAAACCCTCAATCTTGGCGAACACGGCGAAAAAATACGGTTCTTCATCCTGATTGAACCGGGGTTGGGCTATACCATCCCCGTGCTGAGGCGGCTTTTCCCCCGGGCAAAGTTCGCCGCCCTCCACGCGTCGGATTTTTTCACCCGGTTCCCCACCGAAGCCTTGGAAAACACGGTTGCGTGGTCCCCCGGATCGGGGCTTCCCCTGGGGGAATTCCTGGAGCGGGAGATCCCCGATGCCGGTATCGAAACCGTAAGAATCGTAGAATGGCGGCCGGCCCTAGCGGTTTATGGCGCGGCCTACAAAGACCTGCTGGAGGGGGCCGTCTCGTTCATGCGCCGGACAGACGCCAACGTCCGTACCGTCAAGGGTTTCGGCCGCCGCTGGTTCAGGAACTTCTTCAAAAACCTGGGGATTCTCCGTTTTTTTTTCCGCGTCTCCCCCGGTTCGCTCCCCTGGATCATCACCGGCGCGGGACCCGGCCTGGAAGAGGTTCTCCCGGTCATAGCGGATATGCGGCGGGAAGGGGCGATGGTCCTGGCGGCGGCCTCCTCGGTTCCCGCGCTTATGGAGAGGGGCATACTGCCGGACCTGGTGATCAGTACCGACGGAGGCGGGTGGGCGCGGTTCCACCTCTGGGAGGCGATACGCCGTACTTCCGGCCGCCCCCTCTTTCTCGCGGCCTCCCTCACCGCCGCCTTACCCTGGCAATGCGGCGGTTTCCCCATCCTTCCCCTAAGCGATGGGAGCCTCTGGCAGGAGGCGGTATTGGAAACGCTGGGGATTCCCCGCGTGGTCTTTCCCCAGCGGGGGACCGTCACCGCTTCCGCCCTGGATCTGGCCCTCCGCTGTACGAGCGGCGGCGTTTTCCTCGCGGGCATGGACCTTGCCAACAAGGACATCAAAACCCATGCCCGGCCCTACGCCTTTGACCGCTTCCGGGACGAGCGGGCGGTCCGCCTTGCTCCCCGGTATTCCCTGGCTTTTGCCCGCGCCGGGCAGATAGCCGCTTCCGGGAGCCACCGGGTTTACGCCGAATGGTTTGGCGGACAGCTCGCGGCCTATCCCAGCCGCATCCGTTCCCTGGGAAAAAACAACCCGGTCTTTGACGCCCTTCCGGGGGGGAATACGCCGTCAAGTTCCGGCGCGGCCTGCGGGACGCGGCGCGTCCATATAGAGACCGGCGTCTTCCGCACGATGCCGGATGCCTCCGGCGAAGCGGTCCGGGTCCTGGCCCATCTGCTGAACCTGGCGGGACCGGCCGAATCGCTCATCCGGGAATTGGGACCCCTCCTGCTCCCCGGCGACGGGGAGATCCCTCCGCGGCGGCTCCTTAAAGAAATCGAGGCGTTGGCCGTTCGGAAAAGGACGGGGGAAGGAACCCCGGATGAATAAGCAATACTTTTTCGAGCGGAATTTGCTTGCCCTGTCCCAGAAGGACCCGGCCCTGTGTTCCCGGCTGTCGGGGGCGGAAACGACCAGGGGGCGTTACCGGTTCCTTGACGCCCGATCGGGCGATCTTGTCCCCGCCCTGACAGACCCTTCCGGCGCGGCCCATCCCCTCCACTCTCTGATGGATCCCCGCCGGGAAGGGGAAAGGCTCGTAAGCGCGGCCTTACGTGTCCCCGACACGCCGGTAAACGCAGAGGGAGAAACGGCGCGTTCCGCCGAAGGGTACGTGGTCCTCCTGGGACTGGGCGGCGGCTACAATGCCCGGGCCGCCCTGGAAAGGGAGGACGTACACCGCCTTTTAGTGGTGGATTACGATATACACGGTATCGCGGAATTACTCGCTTCCAAAGAGTACATCGGCATCTTCCAGGACCCCCGGTTTCACATCCTCGTGGACCCGGATCCCGGAATGCTGGAAGGATTCATCCTGGAGACCTACCGGCCCGCGCTCTACGGCGGCATCAGGGTCATCCCTCTGCGGACCAGGACGGAGCTTGATCCCCTCAATTTCGGCCGGGCCGGGGAAGCGGTAAAAAACGCCCTGGACAGGATCGCCGGGGATTATTCGGTACAGGCGTATTTCGGGACCCGGTGGTTTTCCAACATCATCAGGAACCTTTTCCGTGCGGAGGGGCCGGAACGCCCGCTGCCTCCGGTACGCCGGGCGGCCATTTGCGCCGCGGGGCCTTCCCTGGACACGCAGCTTCCCCGGCTTGCGGAAAGCCGGAAATCCCGGTTCGTCATTGCCACGGATACGGCTCTTCCCGTCCTGCTGCACAGGGGCCTTACACCCGGCGCGGTGGTTTCCATCGACTGCCAGCACATCGGCTACCACCATTTTATGGCGGGCCTTCCCCCCGACATTCCCCTGTTTATGGACCTGGCAAGCCCCCCCTTTCTGGCCTCCCTGACCGGGAATCCCCGGTTTTTCTCCGGCGGTCATCCATTGACCCGGTACATCTCCCGGTACTGGCGGTCTTTTCCGGGCATAGACACTTCGGGGGTCAACGTGACCTATGCGGCCGTATCGCTGGCGGAATATCTGGGTGCGGAGGAAATCGAACTCTACGGGGCCGACTTTTCCTATCCTATGGGCAGGACCTATGCCCGGGGAACCTACATTCATCCCTATTTTGAAGCGCGGCAGACCCGGCTTAACCCCCAGGAAGCCCAGGCTTCGGCTTTCCTCTACCGGACATCCGCGTTGGCTAAACACGGGCGGGAAGACGGCTCGTGGTATTACGCAACGTCCCTGCTGCAAAACTACTGCCGGGGGCTTGAGGCAAAGGCCCGCTCCATGGACGCCGTTTTAACCGCCGTACCCGGTCTGGGGGCCGTCATCAGCCTTCCGGAAAGAACGCCGAAACACCGGGAATCCCTGCGCCTTTTTTCCGCAGGCCAGGCCGCCGCCGGAGCCGGGGAATTTTTGGAAAACTACCGCGGGGAAATCGCCGCGCTCCCCCGGTCCGGCCGGAACATAACGGCCTTTCTCCGGGGACTCACGGAACAGGAGAGCCTTATCCTGACCACCTTGCTCCCCGCCTGCGCCGCCATAGCGCGCCGCCGGAACGGATTAAGCGCCCCGGAAGTCCTGGAAGCCGTGAGGGATCATTCCCTTAAAGAACTGGACGCCGTACTGAAAACCGCTAACCGCTGGCGCCCTCGCCGGGGTACCAGGCCATAGCCGCGTAGCCTACAAAGGAGTCGGGAATGTCGTCTTCGCCGGAAGCCACGTCTTCCCCGGAGGAGCCGCCGCCCAGGACGGCGCGGTTGACCGCGGCATCTTCAAAGGAGACCGGGGTTTCCTCCGTATCGGCGCTGGTTCCGTAGGCAAGGAGGGCCGCGTCCGAGGCGGATTGGGACTGGGCATACCCCATGCAGGCGAGGACCGCCCCGGCGGAGCAGGAGGACCGGTCTGTCCCGGCCCGGCGGAGGGTCTCTCCGCCGTCGCCGGAGATAACCGTCTGTATGAAGGCGGCATCGTTCACGGTTTTCATCCATTCCAGGGCTTTCCGCCCCGTACCCCGGGGGGCAAAATCGTAGTTGAGTCCGTAATGGGTCAAATCGGTGGAACCTATGACCACGAATTTCCGTTTCAGGGATGCGCCGATTGCCGCGATGATCTTTCCCACATCGTAAGATTGAATTTCCGCTCCAAGACGCAGCCAGATCAGGCGGGATTGGGGAAAGTAGAATTTTACCATGGGCAGTAAGACCTCTACGGTATTGTCGTAATACCGGTCCGGCTTGCCGCCTAATTCTTTCCAGATCAGGTCCCTGAATTCCCTGTCTATTTCCAGGTTCCCCAAAGGAGTAGTAACGCCGTCTTCTTCGGCAAAGAGGGGCGGCGTCCCGGCGGGGAGGTGCCCGCCTATGACAATCACCGTTTCGGCGCCGGGTTTCAGGGTATTCAAGGCTCCCGCGGCAAGACGGCCTGAATAATACCAACCCGCGTGGGGGGCAATAACGGCAATGGCGTTATTGGAACTCCGTTCCTTGGAAATTCGTTCCCTGGAACTTCGTTCCTTGGAAATTGGCTCCTGGGAACATTGTTCTAAAAACTGCCGCACTTTCTCCTCGGAGTGAGGATACCATCCAGGCGGAAGAACCCGTTTTCTCAAATTCATAGCTGTTCCTTTTTTTTATCCTAGCATGAATTTCAAAAAAAGTATATAATTTTTTCATGAGGAAATCGAAATCATCCATTCCCGCTTTAATAATCGCTTTTCTGTGCATAGCCGTTTATGCCGCAGCCCTGGTGATCGGGGCATACCGTTTCTACGTTAATGTAACCGGCCGCCGGGGAATCGCGGAACGGGAATTCTACGATTTAGCGGATCTTGCTTCCGCCGCGGGCGTTTTGGGTTTTATGGACATTCCTTTCCAGGAAGCGGTTCAGGACGGCCTTGTAAGGTCTCGAACCCTTGAAGGGGTCATCATTTCCGGCCCTTCGGGGGAATATTCCTTTGAGCGCGAACGGGGCGCGATCATACGCTGGGAAGGAGATTCCCCCCGGTTTGTAAAGCGTTTCGGCGTTTCCTTCACGCCGACAGTTCCCCTGCGTATCAACGGACTGAGAAACGTGAACATCAGCGCCGGTTTCCGCTCTATAGATTACGATTACAGCATTACGATTCTGAAACATTCCCTCCTCGTGATCCTGGCCGCTCTTGCGACCGCATTCCTCACCTTCCTTATAGAATCCGCCCTGGCCGGGGATCAGGCTTCCTCAGGCCGAAGAAGGCGCGGGAACGAGTTTGATGAAGACGAAGATGAGGAAGTTTTTGAACCTGCCGGGAGAAGGGCGGAAAAGCCGAAAAAAGCGGCTCCCGGCTTTCGTGAAGCGCCTGTCCGGGAAACGGAGGCTGAGGAAAATCCGGATTTCTCCGGTTCCGCCGGGGACTTCGATATTCCGGAGGCGGATTTTCCTTCCGAACCGTTCGTACAGGAAGCTCCCGCCCCGCAGGAACGCGAGACCGGGGATTCCGAAGGGGACGGCGACCGGCTTCCCCAGGGGCTCTACGCGCCGGGGAGCAACATAGGCTGGGAGGAATACACGCAAGACCGCCTTGAATCGGAACTGCACCGGTGCGCTTCTTTTGAGCAGGATTTAACCCTGGTGATTATCGCTTTTTCCGGGAGACAGGAAATAACCGCCGAACAATACCAACAGCTTGCCGGCATGGCGGTAAACTTCTTCAATCTGCGGGACCTTATTTTTGAGAAGGGGGAACGGGGCGTTACCGTTATCCTTCCCAACACGGATTTGGATCAGGGGCTTACCAGGGCCGAAGATTTCCACGGCTACCTTACGCCGGCCTTTGCCGGCGCGCCGGATTTCCGGATCGGACTGAGCGCCCGATCCGGCAGACTGGTGGACGCCGCCAGGCTGTGTTTTGAAGCCGGGGAAGCCCTGAACAAAGCCCTGCGCGATCCGGTATCCCCCATCGTCGCATTTAAGAGCGATCCTGAGAAATACCGGGCTTTCCTCCGTTCCAGGGGGAACTAACCGCCGTTACGGTTCCTCCGGCTTCTCAAAGTACGCGGCGTCCCGAAACAGGCGGTTCACCGTCCATTCCGCGAGGGTGTAAACGTAGCGGGAACCTGATACCACGGCGGTACGTTTCCCCGCCTCTCCTTCCCCCGCAGGAGGAAGGACGGGGCCCAGCCTGACGGTGCGGGTCGCGCCGTCTCCCAGTTCAAGGTGTATCCTTCCCTCATTGAACACGGGGTCATCGGATTTAAGGGCGGTAACAAAGTCGTCTCCCTCGGCGTCCAGGATGCCCCTGATATAGGGGTCTACCCGGGAACCGTCGAGGGAATCCGGGGCCACCCCGTCCACGGTCCAGCCGGAACCGCTCCTGGAAATGACCAGGGGAGCGGGCGGCGGAAGGGCCTCCCCAAGTTCCCCGGACAGAGGCGGCGATACCACGGTAACCCGCTGTACCGTATCCAAAGCCAGGGCGCCGGTCCCTTCGGCGGGGAACAGCCTGAGGTTGTACCAGGCGGCGGGGGAAGACGAAAGATAGGCGGTGAATTTGTCTTCGCCGGAACGGACCTCGTTTTGGCCGCTCTTTCTCAGGTACACTTCCCTTCCCGTGGCGTCCCCGCCCCCAACAAGGAGGTCAAGCAGGGGGATAGCCCCCGCCCCGCCCCGGACAACGATGCGGGAAGCGTTTTCTCCGACCCCCAGACGTTCGTGCGAGGAAGCGGCGCTGCCCCGCAGGGGGTACGCGGCCCTGGCGGAAAGCAGGCGCAGCAGGTCCGCGACCCGTCCCTGTTTGGCGGGATATTCCGTGTCTCCGGCTTCCACGAACCAAACGGCGTCCCTCCTGGCCAGCGTAAGGGTTCCGGCCCCGTCGGAAGTCTCGATCCGGCCGGCCTGATCCGTCCACTTAGGCTCCAGCCAGGTGTAGGCGGCGTTTCGGGAATTAAGCCTTTCCGGGGTCAGAATAAGGGTCCCGGCATAGACCACCGCCAGGACCGCCACTACAATCGACAAAACCCAAACTTTTGTTTTATACGTCATCGCTTATCCTCCCGGTGTTTGCTGATACGTCTTCCTTAACGGCGCGCCGCCGCCTGAGGGCGACAAGAAGCCCCGCAACGATTACCGCCAGGGGGATGGCGATAACGTTAAGCGCCCTGGCAAAAGACATGGCGGCGATACGCTTTTCGGGATCGAGTATCTTTTCCAGCCGGCCGGTCAGTGCGCCGCGGTTCCTGATACCTATGATGTCGTCATCGTTACAGAGCCAGTCCGCGGCCTTAACGAGGAAAACCAGGTCAGGCTGACGGTTCCGGGTGAACATGAGGGAAGCCATATCCGTGTCGCCTATAACCACGATACGGGCGTCGGCGGCCGTCCCTACAGGATCCGGCAGTTCCTCGCCGCTCCCTTCCCGGACCGGCTTGGGTTTATCCGCAAACCATGAAGGGAATTTGCCCGCCAAGGCCGCGGCAAGAACCTGTGTTCCCCTGGTTTCTTCCATTTCCAGGGTAAAAGCAAAGCTCATATCGGGGTTGACCTGGAAGTCGCGGGTTTGAAGCCACGCTTCGGGAGTACTGGTAAAAAGGACGGTTCCCTCAACGCCCAGCGGGGGATTGAGTTCTACCGGGCTGGACCAGAACAGGTCCGCTCCGGCAAAGCCTGAACTTATGGGATGTTCGCCGTTGCCGCTTTGTCCCGTGACCCCTATCCAGTGGGGGTAGCGGATCATGCGGTATTCCACGAAACCGCCCCGGCCGCCGGTCTGGTACGACAAGGTTTGGGCCGTCCGGTCCAGGACCAGTGCGGGTTTAACCCGCGCGCCGTAAGAGGCGGTCATGGCCAAAAGGCCCCCATCGTTCAATTCCCGCGCGAGAATGCCCCCGGTACGGGTATCCACCGATACTCCCTCCAGGGCAAAGAGGACCTTTCCCCCTCCCTGAATGTACCGGTCTATGCGGTACAGGGCCCAGTCATCCAGGTCTTCCATGCCGCCCAGGACGAACAGGGCCGGCAGGGTATCGGCGATTTCTTCCCCCGCGCTTATGGTCCGCACCCGGAAACCCGCCTGGGCGAGCGCCTGCGCCAGATAACCGTAATCGTTTGACCACTCTCTGCCGGCGTCTCCGACAATAACCCCTATTTCCCGGTCCGTACCCCGCACCAGGGAACGGATACGGCTGGTCAAATCGTATTCCAGGGTTTCTAGGGAAAACACCACGGGAAGCACCTCGGTCCTGTCCAGGTATTCGATGAGAATACCCGTGTAGACCGTGGCAAAACCGGCTTCGTCCCGCTCCACGATTTCAAGCTGCTGGCCCGGTATGCCCAGGCGCTCCACTTCTTCCGCCAGATTGGATTTGACCGGGTCCTTCACGGTTAGGCGTATGCGCCCGCGGGAATACGCGGCGTATTCCCTCAGGAGGTCGGTAATCTCGCCGGGAATGGGGACCACCGATGCCAGGCGGTCCGACACGTAGTAGGTTATCCGCACCTGGTCGGGAATCTCGCTGTAGAGGTTCCGGGATACCGGGGAAATGGTATAGGCCTTATTTTTCGTCAGATCCAGGCGGAGCCACAACCGCTGGCTGATGAGGAGCGCCAGAACCAGCGCCGCAACGGAAAGAATGGTTAAAATCCTTGTCTGCCTTTTCGTCATCCCTTACCTCCACTTCCTGAACAGAAGGACCCTGGTGTTAAGATACAAAAACAAGGCCGTTGTCAGGATGAAATACGCCAAATCCCGGGTGTCTATAAGGCCCTTGGAAAAACTTTCAAAGTGAAAAGCCAGGGAAACCGCGTTTATGGTTTCCGCCACAAGGGGGGGCAGGTTTAAGCCCAGGGTAAACTGGTTCATCAGCATCACCAGGAGCAGCACCGCGGCGCTTCCCAGGAACGCGCCGGCCTGGTTTTTGGACAGCGCCGAAAGGAGGTGGCCCAGGGCCGCCGCCGAAGCCCCCAAAAGGAAGGCCCCCAGGTACTCGGAGGCGATGACCCCGCCGTCAAAATCCCCCAGGGGAAAGAGACTCAGGGGAACGGGAAGGGTCAGAATCAGGAGGGCGGCGATCATCGCCAGGGAGGAAAGGAATTTCCCCAGCGTCAGATCCCACTCGGAAAAGGGCATGGTAAGGAGGATCTCCGCGCTGCCGAGTTTCCGTTCCTCCGCCCAACTTTTCATAGTGATTACCGGAATGACCAGAATGAAGGCCAGGGGAAAGGCCGCGAAAAAGGGCCGCAGGGTGGCCGTGTTCCGGGCAAAGAACTGCTGAAAGTAAAAAAGCCAGATCGAAGTAAAAAGGAGGAAAAAAACCGCTATCCCGTAGAATACCGGAGAATTGAGCTGGGAATAGAGCTCTTTTTTGGTCAGAGCCAGGACCCTTTGGGGTAAAATCTTCATAACCGGCCTCCCGTTTCATCGGATTCCCGCTTACCGGTTCGTTCCTCACCGGTAAGCTTGACGAAAATGTCTTCCAGGCTGAGTTTCTTGCGGTTCATCATGAGTATCTTGAGGCCCTCGGAAACGGCCCAATCGAAGATGCCTTCGCCCGGATTTTCGCCGCCTCCGTCGGAGTTCCCCAGGAAGAAGCCGGCCTTCACGGTCCCGTCTTCCCGTTCTTCCGTTTCAAGGCCAGACAGTTCCCGCCCCGGAAGAATGAGCCGGGCGAAACGCGCGTCCACGCCGGCCTTGCCGCTTCCCTTTAGGATCAGCTCCCAGGTATCCCCGCCTTTGAGGGTCCCGGCTATTTCCTCGGGTTTTCCCTGGGCGGCGATACGGCCTTCGTTGATGATGAGCACCTGGGAACAGATCGCCTCGACTTCCTGGAGAATGTGGGTAGAAAGGATCACCGTCTTTCTTTCGCCCAAACTCTTGATGAGAAAGCGGATTTCGATGATCTGATTGGGGTCGAGCCCGGTGGTCGGTTCGTCAAGGATGAGGATGGGCGGATCGTGGATGATGGCCTGGGCAAGGCCCACCCGCTGTTTGTAACCCTTAGAGAGATTTTCGATGCGCCTGGCCCGTACCTGTTCAAGGCCGCAGGCCGAAACCGCGGCTTCCAAGGCCCGCTTCCGTTCATTAACGGGGATAAGCCGCGCTTCCGCGATGAAACCCAGGTATTCCCGTACCGTAAGGTCCCCGTAGAGGGGCACGCTTTCCGGGAGGTAGCCGATACGCTTTTTCACCTCCACCGGTTCATCCTGGACCGAAACGCCGTCTATCAGAGCCGTTCCCGAAGAAGGAAAATGATAGCCGGTCAGTATCTTCATGATGGTGGTCTTCCCGGCCCCGTTGGGCCCCAGGAAGCCGAGGACCTGGTCTTTCCCGACGGTAAAGGAAACGTCTTTTACCGCCTCAACCGGCCCGTAGCGTTTGGTAAGATCGTGTACTTCTATCATTGAATAACACAACTCCCTGAAATTTATTTATGCGGGGAGCCTGTCCTAAAACTGATTAACTGTGCGTTAACGCATACGGTTTTGGCACAGGCTCTTGCGGTTTCCCGGAATTTTAGCCGCGGAAACCGCGGATTTCAAGGTTATTTTTCCAAAACCGGAGTTCCGGAAAAGCCTCCCGGATAACTATATTTTGAAAAGGGCAGTTTAATCAACAACCTCGCCCAAGCAACGCGGGGTCACCGCATTTACTTTCAAATCTTTGAAAAATGACCAAAATTGAAGCGATTTTAACCGCCAAATCGAAGAAGTTTAAGAAGTTTTAAGAGAACCCCCTCTCTTTTCCTTATTTTTTTGACCTATTCGACTCCTGCGTGGTGTTTGATGCGGACGGTTCCGCCGGTTTCCGCAGTTCGGCGTAGAGTTCCTGTCTGTCTATCCCCCAGTTCCGCCCGAACCGCGCAAGAAGCCTGTCCGACAGTTCCATGAAGGACCAAAATACCGGCTGTCCTTTGGGGAAAAGGCGGGGACCCAGTTCCCGAAAGGCGCCCCGGTTGACGATGAGTTCCCAGAAACGGGCGAAATTTTTTATCCGGTCAAGTTCCGGCGCGCACAGGGCGGCGGTTTCCAGGACTTCGTAGGGCGGCTCCGGGGAACAGCGTATACCGGCCGCCCCGCCGTGCCGGGCAAGGGGCGTACCCGGCAGGCATTTAAGGATGCCCAACTGGATTTCCGCAGGCCCCGCGAGCCACAGGCGGTCAAAGCCTTCGCCGAAAGAAACCATGTCTTCTCCCGGAAGCCCGGCGATAAGGTCCGCATGGACAATGGCGTTGGTACGGGTCCCCAGGAACCGCAGGGTTTCCAGTTCCGCATCCGTAACGCCGGGACGGCCGATGAGGGCGGCGGTTTCCCGGTTGAAGGTCTGAATCCCCACTTCCAGCCGCAGGCTTCCCGGCGGAAACCCGGCGATGAGTTCCCGCAGTTCCGAAGGGAACCGGGAAGGGACCATCTCGAAATGAACGCAGAGGGACGGCGCTTCCGCCAGACGCGCCAGAAAGAACCCCATGATACGCCGGGCCCGTTCTATATTCAGGTTAAAGGTGCGGTCCAGAAATTTGAAGGTCCGCGCCCCCCGGCGGATAAGGGCGTCCATCTCCTTCAGAAAAAGGTCCGGAGGGAATTCCCGGACTTCTTTGTCCAGGGAACTCAGGCAGAATTCGCAGCCAAAGGGACAGCCCCTGGAGGCTTCCACATACACCAGTTTTTGGCGGAGGTCCTCTTCGGTGTAAAGCCGGTAGGCGGGATCTATGGCGGCAAGATCTACCGGTTTGGCCGCGATAACCTTGCCGGAGACTTCCCCGGCTGAAGGGAGCGCGGTTACCGTCTCCGGGGCGTCCCGGTCCGCGGCCTCGTTCCCCAAATGCCGCTCGCAGAGTTCCCGGAAGACCGCTTCTCCCTCTCCCCGGACCACCCGGTCCGCGTAACGCAGTATTTCGGCTTCCGGCGGAAGATGGGAGACTTCCGGGCCGCCGAGGATGACGAAAGGCCGGGAACCGCCGTCCTGAAGGCCCTTCGCCCACTCCGTTTCCAGGGCCCGGAGCAGTTCCAGGGTTGCCGTGTGGTTCCAGATGGAGACCGAGAAACCCAGGATACGGGGCCGGGCGGCAAGAATGGGGCCGATCTTCTCCGGCAATGGCTGGCGGAGGGCGAATTCCAGGATTTGACAGCGATTTTCCAGGGAACCCAGGTTGGCCTTGAGGAGCCTGAGCGCCAGGGAAGGGTGTATCCATTTGGCGTTGATGACGGCAAGGACTATGCCGGCCATGACCTTCTAAAAATCCAGTCAGCCCCGGAAATCCGCCGCGCCGAAGAGGTTCAGCGTACCGGTGGTCCATTCGTCCAGGGCTTCCATCACCAGGGTTTCAACCTCAAGCCAGGTGTCCGCCCTGGGACCGGGGAGATCCTTGTTGGTGGAATTGGTAAAGACTATGGTATGGCATCCCTGTTCGCGGAGGCTTATCACGTTGGACGGGGCGTCATCGATATACACATGGGCGCCCACGGCGCCTTTGTCTTTCATGAAGCAGAGGTCCCAATACGGAATGTCGTATGTATCAAGCCAGTCCACGGTCTGGGTGATGGAGGCGCGGTGGAAATACTTAAGGAACAGCCGGTGGGTGATGATGCGGATGCGGATGCCTTTGGCGGAGAGTTTGCGTAACACCGCCGGAGCGTCTTTAACAGGTTCCATGTCGCGGAAAAGGTTGCGCTGGGTAACGGCGAACCGGTGGAGACGGGGATACCCGCCGTATTCGGCAAGGCCCCACTCATCAAGGCCGTAATTCACATCGGGGGTCAGGGCTTCAAGAGGTTTGTTGAGCCATCCGGCGGCAATCTTCCGCAGCGCACCGTAAAAGTCGCCTACCACGCCGTCCAGGTCCACTCCCAAAATAAAGCTGCTTTCATCCATAGGCCGCTTTTCCTTACATGAATGGGATTGAACAGGGTTCAAATAAACCCCGTCTGCTTTGAAATGAAGATGACCATGCTGCGGTCCTTCACCAGATAGCTGGTATCCGCCGGATAGGGTTTTTCGTGCCCCGGCAGCATAATGTCTTCCGGCGGGGGAAGGGCCGTATCCACGGCCAGGGCCCAAAATTTTCCCTTGGGGGCATCGCAGATGGTAAACATGACCGGCTTTATCCCCGAATTGAGCATGATGTAAAAATCGTTGTCGTCCCGGTCGGCCTGAACGTCCGCCTTCGTACCGTCTATGCGCAGGGCAAGGCAGGAGCCGGTTTTGTCCCAATTCGGCATTTCCCCCGCCTCGGTGAACCAGGTGATGTCCGGAATGGCGTTGTATTTCCCTTCCCGGCCGGTAAAAAATTCAGGGCGCATAAACCCGTGATGCCGCCGGCGGAAGGCGATAATTTCCCGGACAAAGCGGAAGAGATCCCGGTTTTTTTCCAGAAGGGACCAGTCGTACCAGGAAATATAATTGTCCTGACAATAGGCGTTGTTGTTGCCCTTTTGGGTTCGCCCGAATTCGTCCCCCCCAAGGATCATCGGGGTCCCCAGGGAGATCATGAGGGTGGTAAAAAAATTTTTAATCTGCCGTTCCCTGATGGCTTCAATGGCCGGATTAATGGAGGGGCCTTCAAAACCGTAATTACAGCTGTAGTCGTTGTCGCCGCCGTCCCGGTTTTTTTCGCCATTTTCATCGTTGTGTTTGCCGTTGTAGGAAACCAGGTCCTTCATGGTAAAACCGTCGTGACTGGTGATGAAGTTGATGGAATGGAAGGGCTTCCGTCCGTCCCGCAGGTAGAGGTCGGAACTCCCGGAGATACGGGTCGCAAGGCGCCGGACCTCGTTCGGGTCGCCCCGCCAGAACCGGCGCACCTCGTCCCGGAAGCGGTCGTTCCATTCCGCCCAGCGGCCGCCGGGGAACCAGCCTACCTGATACGCGCCGCCGGCGTCCCAGGCTTCGGCGATGATCTTGGTGTTGCTCAGGATGGGATCTTCGGCAATCCGTTCCAGCATGGGAGGATTCTCCATCAGGTTCCCGTGCCGGTCCCGGCCCAGGATAGAAGCCAGGTCGAAGCGGAAGCCGTCTACGTGCATTTCAACGACCCAATACCGGAGACAGTCTATGATGAAAGTCCGTACCACCGGATGATTGCAATTCACCGAGTTGCCGCACCCGGAAAAGTTCTTATAGTACCGTTTGTTTTCATCCAGCATATAATAGATGGTATTGTCCAGCCCTCTAAACGAGAATGTCGGCCCCCGTTCGTTGCCTTCGGCGGTGTGATTAAACACGATGTCCAGAATCACCTCCAGCCCGGCCTTATGGAGTTCCCGAACCATTTCTTTGAATTCCCGCACCTGGCCTCCGGGACCCGTATCCGCGGCATAGGAACCTTTGGGCGCGAAAAAGGCCACGGTTGAGTATCCCCAGTAATTGACCAGGGGTTTGCCGGTCCGGGGATTTATCCCGGAATGTTCCCGCTCGTTAAATTCCTGAATGGGAAGAAACTCCAGGCTGGTAACGCCCAACTCCTTAAAAAACGGTATCTTTTCGATTACCCCCCGGTATGTTCCCGGATGGGCCGCGCCTGAATTGGGATTAACCGTCAGTCCCCGGACATGGGTTTCGTAAAGCACGCTGAATCTGAGGGGATAATTAAGGGGGGTATCACCCTGCCAGTCGAAGTCGTTGTCATCCACTACTATGCATCTGGGGTGGGTATAAAGATCATCCTGAACAGAGAAGGAAAGATCGCCTGAGGTATCGCCGGGGTCATAGCCCAGACAGGCGCCCAGGTCCCAGCCCTCCAGGGAAGTCAGGGCCTTTGCGTAGGGGTCTATCAGGAACTTGTGGGGATTAAACCGAAGCCCCCGTTCGGGAGTATAGGGGCCGTCCACCCTGTATACATAGCAGGCCCCCGCTTTAAGTCCCCGGACATGGCAGTGCCATATATCACCGGTCCGGTTCTTCTTCTTGTCCAGCTTGATTTCGGTATAGTTACTCCCCGGATCCGGGGTTTCAAATAATACCAGCGTCACCGAGACGGCGTGCCGGGCAAAAAGCGAGAAGTTTACCCCCGATTCGGTTAAGGTCGAACCCATGGGTATCGCCTTCCCATTATCAACCGTGAACTGGTCCGGCTTCATAACAAAAACATCCTTGCGGTATCCTACCATAGATTATTGACGGTCACCAAGCCGTCAATGACAGATATATCGATGACAAACGTCTTCGATAGACGTTATCAACGGCAGGCGTTTCGGAATAATTCAACAAAAAGTCCCGGGCCGACATTCCGGGCGCCCAGCCGGTCTTTGTAGTCCAGAGGCATACCCAGGTCCCAAAAGGCAAAACCCGCGTCCTTAAGATACCGGCCGGTCATCACCAGTTGGACCGTCCCCGCCGAATCTTCATCCCTATAGCCGGAATAGCTGGTATATACCCTGCCGGTTACCACCCCGAACTCGCCGGCGACGAGGTTCCCGTCCCGGTACAGGGCGAAGGAAACCGGCCGTACCGGGCCGCTTTTAAAAGCGCGTATCGCCCGGATGCTTTCTTGCAGGGGCGGGGTAAGCCAGTCGGCGCCGTGTACGTCAACGCAGCGCTTCACGATACGGTCAAAATCGGCGTCATACCGCAGTTCGTAACGCTTAAGGAGCCGCCTGGCCGTTTTGGTTTCGCGGAGGTCCTCCCAAAACAGAACCGACCGTTCCAGGTGGAGCTTGGGGAGGAGGAGGTAACGGTACAGCCTTCCGTCCGGCCCGCGGGAGGGCTTTATGGGAACGGACATGACCAGGAACCCGGCCTCCATAAGGGCGGCGATAAAAGCCGGATCGAAATTCAGGGCGTAACAAAATTCATCGTCATAACCGGTATCCACCATGACATCGACAATACGGCCGGGATCGTCTCCCGGGACGATGAATATCTGGCCGGATTGGGTGTAACGAATAAAACGGCGGTTCATGATCCGGCAAATATTGTATCACAAAACCGTTCCCAAGACACCGGGGAACCCCGCGATTGTAAAGTAGAGCCGCTTGACAGAATCCGCTGTTCTTGCTAATTTGATCAGACTTAGCGTCTGCGGCGGCATAGCTCAGTTGGTAGAGCAAACGGCTCATATCCGTTCGGTCATTGGTTCAAGTCCAATTGCCGCTAAAAAACATTGCTTTCTCCGGCCAGGTATCGTATACTTTTTTATTATGGAAATAAAAGATAAACTCATTTTGATAACCGGCGGTTCCAGCGGAATAGGTCGGCTTATGGGATTGGAGTTTGCGGAAAGGGGAGGGCGGGTTATCGCCTGGGGACGGAAACCGGAACCTCTTAAAGCCCTTGAGGCGGAAGGGACGCGGCGAAGCCTTTTCATCAAGGGTATGGTTTGCGATGTGTCGG
>JAIRSL010000265.1 GCA_031255475.1 Treponema sp. | reverse complement strand
ACCGCGCCCTCTTCGAACTCGTGTTCCACGATCATCAGATTCTCGTGCCAGGCCAGCACCCGCCGCCTGACCCCGTTCCCCAGATCTTTGAAGGGAACATCCTTGCCGAAGACGTAATGTCTTATATCCATTTCCCTGCCTCCTCTGGCCGGATGCTTTTCTGGACAGGCGGCCAATTGGTATATTATACTGCCTTTATGATATTTTTTGCATTGCCTCTCCTTGGTCAAAAGGCGACAGCGTGTATCTGCAAGGTATTGAACAGTCCAAAGATCCCCGCCCGGCTTGCCGGGGGAGTCCGGATTCCGGTGATGGGGCTCTTGGCGCTTCTGGTTCTGTCCTGTCCCATTGAACTGGAAAACAGACCCAGTACCTTTTACACGGTATCCTTTGAGACCGGTAACGGAGGTTCTATTTCCTCCCAATATGTAGCGGCCAATGCCAAGGTAAAGGTACCCCAGCCGGCGCCCTCCAAGGAGGGCTATACATTTACCGGCTGGTATGTCGGTGAATCCGGGGAGCGTTATTATTTCAACGTTCCGGTTACCGCCGATATTACCCTCTACGCCAAATGGGAGCCGAAGCCGGAAACGGGGTCTAATACCAAGACCTTCTGGGCGCTGCGCATAGATACCAACGAGCATTACCAGATCCAGGCGGATCTTCTGGCGGAGGGTAAGTACTGCAAAATCTGGGTGGAACAGGATCCAAAGGGATCGGTCAGCCCCGCCATTGCCCGGGACGTGGCCAGGAACTATGACGAGAATATCTATGCAAAAATGATGGGGTCTTTCGATATCGGGCAGATCCTGGTTCAGGATTCTTCCGGGGGTATCAGTTTTACCGCGAACAGTATCATGGAATTTGCCGACTGGCTGACCGACGAGGACGGGAAACTCTCCATCCTGTTTCTGGATATCCAGGACACCTACGATCCTTCCGGGAACAGGAGTTATGTGGGGGGCTACTTTTGGATCGGCAATCTTTACCAAAGAGATCCCTCGGACCTGCGCCAATACTCCAACCAGGCGGACATGATCTATCTGGATACCTATCCCGGCAAACCGGGGGAGAAGGATTCCAACGCGACCCTGGCCCACGAGATGCAGCACCTGATGAACTTTGTAACCAGCGTCGTGAAGAGAAACGGCCTTATGGAACTCTGGATCGATGAGGGGCTTTCCTCCGCCGCGGAGTATATTTACCTGGGAGACCACTCCAACGACCGGTACGAGTGGTTCCAGGAGGACCGGAAAGGAACCCTTGCCAAGGGCAATAACTTTTTTGTCTGGGGAAACTATTCGGACGATTCCATCCTGGACGATTACGCCACGGTGTACCTGTTCTTCCAGTGGCTCCGGCTCCAGGCGGAGGATAAGGCGATTTACAAGAACGTTATCGGGTCTCAGGATACTGATTACCGCGCGGTTACCGAGGCCATGAAGCCGTTTCTGGGTTCCCTGATGGCCAGCGGGTCTGACTGGAACGGGCTCCTCAAAACCTGGCTGGCCGCCAATTACATCAACGCCCCCAGCGGCCCGTACGGCTACAAAGGGGAACCCAAGCTCGGTAATGTCAGGGCAAAAACGGCCCCGGCCGGGACAACCAGTCTTCAACTTCTTCCCGGCGAAGGGGTGTACAGTATGATCAATGCCTGGGGCGATATCTCCTCTTACGCTTCCAATAGCGGTCCCAATATTAAATATACCGGGATACATGATACAAACGGCTTAGTAAGCGACAGGGAAACCTATCCCGGCGGGGCGCTCCTTACCTATAACGCCAGTCCAAATGCGAAAGGCTCGCCGGAAACGGGGAAACTTACCGGAATAGCCGGAAACCCTTCCGCGGGGGGTGTCTCCCGGGCGCGGAGCGCCGGCGGTACGGTGTTGGAAGGCCCGGTTAGTATTGACGCCCGGGATATGCTGGTCCGGAACGGCCAGTCCGGGGAAGGCTTTGACCGGGCCCTCTTCCCGGGCGTGAAGGTATTCGCCAGGGAAGCTCATGGGGAATAGACCTTTCCGAAGGGCGGGTCTTGCCCTGCTGCTGTTCTCGTCCGCCTCCTTTGCCCTGGGGCTGGGGGGCCGGGAAAAGGAGAGGAAGCTCCAAAGGGCGGAGGAAAACGTAGCGCCCCAGAGGGTCCTTCCGGCCCCCGGAGATGACGGATCCGGGCCGGCGGCTGCGGAGGCAGGAGAGGCGGAGGAACGCCGGGTTCGGGTTTCAGGCCGGGTGCGCCTGGTGGGAACCGGACTTTTCCCCCAGCTGGTTATTTCCGGCGAAGAGCGGGAATGGTACATAGACAAGGAAGAGGAGTCCAAGCTTCTGGAGTTCCAGCAGCAGCTTGTTACCGTGGAAGGCAGGGAAAGCTACAAAGACCTGACCTTTGCCAACGGGTTTCCCGCGGGCAGGCGTTACACCCTGAGGGATATCAGGCTTACCGGGAAAGACTGATCAGTGTCTGTCCGCAAAGCAGCCGACTTTGTGAACGGACACGAATTCGTGTTGAGGGCCGTTTAAACGCGCAAGGGATAGAAGCGGAATTTTTTTGCCCTAAGGCGAAAAAATTGGAGCGGACAGCCACGCGCCCATAAAAAAACAGATCCCCGCTGAAGGCCGCAGTTCCGAAATCCGCTGGTTGGAACGGCCTTACCTTGCCATGGATTTCTTCCAGGTGGTACATTGGGGCACGGAGTTTGGCTTGTTCTTAAAAAATCTTGATATGTTTGGGTTTAAATCTTTCGCCGACCGCACGAGGGTCGAGTTTGCCGACGGCATTACCGCCCTCTTGGGGCCTAACGGCTGCGGCAAATCCAACGTGGTGGACGCGGTTAAATGGGTGCTGGGGGAGCAGGCTTCCCGGGCCATGCGGGCGGAGAAGATGGAGGACGTGATCTTCAACGGGACCGAAAACCGCAAACCCCTGAATGTGGCGGAGGTAACCCTGACCCTGGCTAACGAGGCGGGGCTTCTCCCCATTGATATGCCGGAAATAGAGATAAAGCGGCGGCTTTACCGTTCCGGGGAAAGCGAATACCACATCAATTCCCAGCCGGTACGCCTGAAGGACGT
>JAIRSL010000261.1 GCA_031255475.1 Treponema sp. | reverse complement strand
GACGCTAAACCCCAATAGCACAAACTTTCGTTCGTACTATTGGGGTTCACGTTAAATTCTTTTCTTCTCTGTCTTTACAGCCGAATTTACGTCTTAGAACGTAGAGTCCGGGTTGTAGTACTGGGCTACGTTGGACTTGTCCACCAGCCCGGAAGGAATAACTACCGTAACGGGAGAACTGGCGGTATGGAAAGAATCGCTCTTGTTTCCCAGAGCCACATCAACCGCGTACTGGATGCCGTCGGCAATCATCGAAGGATGATAGAGGGAAGTTGCCCGGACCAGGGGATCGTTGTTCATGATCATCTGATACACGGCTTTGGAACCCGCGCCGCCGAGCACGATCTTAACATCCGAACGGCCCGATTCCCTGATAGCCTGATACACGCCGGTCAGCACGTCGTCGTCCTGGCAGAATACGGCGTCGATCTTGGGATACTGGCTCAGGAAGGTTTCCATGATACGCAGGCCGTCCTGGGTTGACCAGTTGGCGAATTCGTACCTGTTCCCACTGAGCAGGTTCACCAGGGAGGATTCCTTGTTCATCTCGGCAAAGAAGGCGTCCATCCGTTCGGTGTCGATTACTACCGGCATACCGCCCATAGCCACATAATTGGTGAGCCCTTCGGCCTTCATGGTCTTGGCAAGCCATTCGCCGCTGTAGCGGCCCAGGCCGGGGTTGTCGCCGGCAAGGTTGACGTAACCGAAAGACGTGTCTGTAAGGCCCCTGTCCACCACAATGACCTTTACGCCCCGGTCATGAATCTGCTTAACCGGCGCGGTCAGCGGGGCGGATTCGTGGGGAAGAATGACCAGATAGTTCATTCCCCAGGTCATCAGGTTTTCCACGTCGCTTACCTGGGAGGTGGCGTTACTGGAATGAACAACCCGGAATTCGATGTTGGCATTCTGCGCCTTGATCTGTTCCACCGCATGATCCGCCCACCAGCCGATACCGCCGGTCCATCCGTGGTCCGCGGTCGGAACCGCAATGCCAATCTTGATGGCGCCTGCCTGCTGACTCCCGCCTTTGGCAAACACAAAAGTACAAGCCATCAGCGCACATAAAAACAATAAACCAAATTTCTTCATCGAGTGCCTCCACTCACTTAGTGTTATTATATTGCAGCAATACAGCCGCAATGATCACAAGACCACGGGCCGCCTGCTGTAAAAACGATGAGACACCGGCCAAAACCAGCATGGTGTTGATCATCATCAGCATGACTGCCCCAAGAACAGTACCTACGATAGTACCCTTGCCCCCGGACATGGATGTACCGCCTATTACCACCGCGGCAATGGCCTCAAGCTCATACCCCGTACCGTCTCCGGAAGATTGTATACAGTTAATCCGGGAAGACCAGAGCAGGGCCGAAACAGCAGACATAACGCCGGTAATAATGTAGGGAACCAGCTTAATCAGGGCAATATTGATGGCCGAATAACGGGCCACCTGCTCGTTGGCCCCCACCGCGCAGACATACCGGCCGAACCGGGTGTTGTTGAGCAGAAGGTGCAGCATTACCGCCAGGATGATGAATACCCAGGCGGGAACCGGTATCCCCAAAAAGATATAGGGACCGAATTTCGGATACAATTTATTGATGGAAACAATGTTCGCCGCCCCGGAAAAATACTGAATCAGGGAACGGAATATGGCCATGGTTCCCAGGGTAGCGATAAACGGAGCTATCCGGCCCTTGGTTACCAGAAACCCGTTGACAAGGCCGCAGACCGCGCCGAAGACCAGGGCAAAGAGGATCGCTATCACTACCGCCGCCGCCGAATCGACAGGAAAACGGTTGATAAGGAAGATAGTGATTCCCCCCACAAAAGCCATCATGGACCCCACCGAAAGATCTATGCCCCCGGAAATGATGATCAGCGTCATCCCCAGGGCAATGATGCCGGTATAGGAAGACTGCCTTATGATGTTCGTCAGATTCCCAAGGGTAAGAAAATGAGGCCACCCTACAATGGAAGCGACGATGAAAAGCAGGATGAACGCGATGCCCGTGGGATGATCGCTCCATTTGAACCGTTTAAGGTATCCCGCTAAACCGGAAGCGTTACCGCCTGTTTTTACCTGTGTATAGCCCATCAGTTATTCCCCCTAATGCCGGTGGCATGAAACATGATTTCTTCCTCGTTGATATGGCTGCCTTCCAGACAGCCGGCTATCATCCCTTCGCGCATCACATAAACCCTGCTGCACAGGCCGATAACCTCTTCCATCTCGGAAGATATGACTATGCAGGAAATACCCCGTTCCGCCAACTGATGAATGAATTCGTAAATTTCCTGTTTTGCGTTGACATCTATCCCCCTGGTGGGTTCGTCCAGAATCAGGATCGAAGGATCCGTATCCATCCAGCGGGACAGGTATACTTTCTGTTGATTGCCCCCGCTTAAAAAGCGCAGGGCCATTCTCTGCGACGCTGCCGCAATTCTAAAGGTCCTTACATATTCGGCGGTTTTCACCGTTTCGGCCGGCTTGTTGATAAAAGGCCCCCGCCGGTAATTTTTAAGCGAGATCAACGTGATGTTTTGCGGCAGGTTGAACCCCTGCACAATGCCTTTCCCCTGCCGGTCCTCGCTGAGGTAGCCAAGGCTCTGCTTTACCGCTTCGGCAGGGGAACGGATGGAAACGGGCTTGCCTCCGTTTACGGAAACCTTCCCCGCTTCTATAGGTCTGAGCCCCATGACCGCCTCCGCCAATTCGGTGCGGCCCGAACCGACAAGACCCGCAAATCCGAGAATCTCGCCCTTCCTGAGGGTAAACGAAATGTCTTTTAAAAGCCCCTTGATGCGGAAACCTTCCACTTCAAGCGCCGCGTCCGCCGCGGGCCGGTCTATTTTAGGCGGGAATATCTGCCTGAAATCCCTGCGCCCTATCATCTTCCGGGCTATATCCTCTTCGCTTACCCCGGCTATATCGTCCACGCTGATCAACTTTCCGTCCCGCAGCACCGTTACCCGGTCACAGATGGTCTTAATCTCGTGGAGCTTATGGGACACAAAAAGAATGGTAACCCCCTGGGCTTTTAAGTCCCGCATCAGAGCGAAAAGGGTTTCCACCTCGTGCCCTGTCAGGGTTGTGGTCGGCTCGTCCATGATGAGGAACCGGGCGTGGAGCATCAGGGCCTTGGAAATCTCCACCATCTGCTTTTCCGCCACGCTCAGATCGCTGACAAGATGATTGACCCCCACCGGCATTTTCAACACTTCCAACTGAGCGGCGGAAAGTTCCCGCATCCTGGGTTTGTCCAAAAGACCGGATTTCTTTCTGATCTCGTTCCCCAGGAAGATATTCTCGTATACCGTAAGGGTATTGATGAGGTTGAATTCCTGGGGAACGATGGCTATACCCAAACCTTTGGCGGTAATGTAGTCGGGAACCGTCACTTCCCGGCCGTCGAGCCTCAGGGTCCCGGAACTCGGCTGGTAAATACCGCTGATGATCTTAATCAGCGTTGATTTTCCGGCCCCGTTCTCCCCGATAAGGCCCATGATCTCTCCCTTGCGTATGCCGAAAGAAACCGCGTCAAGGACCTTTACCCCGTCGAACAGCTTGGTAATACCCTCAACTGCCAGAATATCCCCGCTTTGAGCCTGAAACGCGCCGGTTTGGGTTGCCGCCATATCTTGCCTTATGATGACTTCAGCGCATCGTCAAAGGCCACATTTGACGGAGAGAAATCGACTTTCCGCACAAATTCACAGGCTTCCCGCGCGCCGTATTCCCGTTCCATCCCCGAATCTTCCCATTCCACCGAAAGGGGCCCCTGGTAGTCCGCCGCATTGAGTTCCCGGATGATGTTCTCGAAGTCCACATCCCCGTGCCCCAGGGACCGGAAGTTCCAGCCCCGCCGGGTGTCCCCAAAGGCGATATGGGAACCCAGTATTCCCGCCTTACCGTCCAGGGTGACCGCCGCGTCCTTCATGTGGACATGGTAGATATACTTCCTGAAGTCCCGGCAGAAGATGTGGGGGGTTACGCCCTGCCAAATCAGGTGGGAAGGGTCAAAGTTAAAGCCCAGGGTAGGCCGGTAGTCGAATTCTTTCAAAAGCCGTTCCGCCGTGTAGTAATCGTAGGCGATCTCCGTGGGATGGACTTCCAGGGCGAATTTAACGCCGTACTTGTCGAATTCATCGAAGATGGGGGTCCACAGCTTCACGATTTCCTTAAAAGCGTCATCGATCATCTGCTCGCTCGTCTGGGGGAAGGAATACCAGTACTTCCATACCGGGGAACCCATAAAGCCGGTTACCACCTGAACGCCCATGTTTTTGGCGGCCGGAGCTGCGTACTTCATGTACTCAATGGCCCACTCCCGGATTTTATCGGCCTGGCCCGCCAGAGCGGGAGGCGCGAAGCCGTCAAGCCGGGGGTCCCAGAGATCGCCTACGCACTGACCGACCAGATGGGTCCCTATGGCCCAGGTCTTAAGCCCGTGTTTGGCAAGAATGGCCTTGCGATCCTCCACATAGGCGGGATCTTCGGCCGCTTTTTTCAGGTCCAGATGATCCCCCCAACAGGCGATCTCCACGCCGTCGTACCCGAAGGACTTCATCTTTCCGCACATCACGTCAAAGGTCAAATCGGCCCATTGGCCGGTAAAAATAGTAACAGGTCGCGCCATAATCTTCTCCTTGCATACGCAAAAATATTCGGGGCCGCCGCCCCGGTCGATACCCTATCCGTTAAAAATCCACCCAAACAGCGCCTTTTTCGGAGCTTTCCACGCATTTTCCGATGAATCGCACCCCTTCCAAACCGTTTTCCGCGTTGGGAAAATCAAGGTCCGCTTCGGTAAGGGGCTGTCCCGCCTTCTGTTTCGCCAGGGCGCCGATATAGGTCTTGTAGATGTTCCCCAGGGCTTCAAAGTAGCCTTCCGCGTGGCCCGAAGGAATGCGGGAATAGGACTGGGCATGGGGATAGAAAGCGTCCCGGCCGCGGGAGAGCGTTATCCGGGGCTTGCCCAGCAGGGACACCTTGAGGTAGTTGGGGTCCTCCACCCGCCATTCGACGGAGCCTTTGGTCCCGAAGATACGGAACTGAAGGCCGTTGTCGTAACCCATTGCCACCTGGCTGGACCAGTACACCCCTTTGGCGCCGGAGCCGTACTCTACCATAATAGTAGCGTTATCATCCAAGACCCGGCCGGGGATTATCTTGTCCAGCCTGGCGCACAGGGATTTAATCTTGAGCCCCGTCACATAGGAGATCATGTTTTCGATATGGGAACCTATGTCCCCCACGCAGTTGGATTTCCCCGACAGCGCGGGATCCGTCCGCCAGGCGGCCTGCTTGCTCCCCTCCTTCTCCTGGGGGGTAACAAGCCAGTCCTGGGGATATTCGGCATTTACATAGATGACATCGCCGATGTCGCCCCTGCGGATCATCTCGCGGGCGTGTTTTACCGCCGGAAAACCCGTGTACGTATACGTTACCCCAAAGAGGAGGCCGTTCTTCTTCGCCAAGGCCGCCAGTTCTTCGGCTTCCGTTGCCTCAAAGGTCAGGGGCTTATCGCAGACCACGGGGATGCCCCGGCTCAGAAAAGCCTTGGCCGCGGGGTAATGGCCCGCGTTGGGGGTCACTATCACCACAAAATCAATTTTGTCCGGCCGTTTGGATTCGGCCTCCGCCATTTCCTCAAAAGTCTTGTACAAACGTTCCGGCGAAAGCCCCAGAGCCGTACCGGTTTCCAGGGTTTTTTCCGGGGAGCGGGAAAAACACCCGGCAGCAATTTCGGCCATACCGTCCAAAGCGATAGACTTCCGGTGAACATCGCCGATAAACGCTCCGGGCCCGCCGCCAACCATACCGTAACGCAGCTTCCCGCTTACTTGTATATCCGCACTTCCTTCTATCATCAGGACCTCCTTCAAAAAAATTTTCCGTGTAAATTAGATAAGACGCTCAACAAACCATTTTAGCTATCTTAATAATACACCCTAAATTCCAAAAAACGCAAGTATTTTTACCCGGTATCCAGGATAAACGCATAGAAAATGGAAAAGAGGAAAAACCACGGACAACAGGCTGGATATAAAATGCCGTCGTTCCACCGTGGTCTCCCCCTTCTCCTCCCTGCTAATTGCTCATTGGTATTGTTCATTGCCCTAAGAAAAAGTACGTCTCCGGTAAAAAAAGCCTTTAAGCCTTCCTGCCCGGTTCACCGGCCAGTACCAGCATAAAGGCGTTACTCGTTTTTCGCGGACATTCAAACGGACCGTCGGAAACCGCTCTGTCCCGCAAAACTACCGCTTTGTTTCACAAAGACTTAGGCGAATACTGAAACACCGCAGGTGTTTCAGCGGGGCTCAGGGGCATACAACACGGAAACCAAGATTGTCGTTCCAACTGCCCCCCCGGATCACCCGGTTCGTACCCGAAGCGGCGCCTGCGGGATTGGTTACCGTTCCTATCTCGACTGTACCGTACCAATCCCAGCACCATTCCCCCATGTTCCCGTTCATGTCATATAACTGTGCGTTGTTTGCCTCCTTTCCACCTACCGGATGCGTACCGTAATCAGAATAGTCGCTTCCTACATCGTAGGCATTAATTCTATACCAGGCGTAATTTCCCAAGTCGTTTGCGTCATTGGTCCCCGCATAGGTATACACAAAAGAACCGCTGGTAGAAGGCGTCCCCCCGCCACGGGCCGCGTATTCCCACTCCGCATCCGTGGGCAAACGGTAGCCGTTGGCCCCAGGTTTCATCACCGCCTGATCCGCCGCCGTGTCCCTTTCGGTGTCATTCGTGGAAGTTTTCAGTACCGCGCCATAGGTAGTATCGGTGTAATACACCGGCTCCTTCCCGCTCATCTCGCTGTACGCGTTGTACCATATCACCGCATCCCGCCAGTTTATCATCGTTACCGGCTCGGTCTTTCCCCCTGACGTGGGAGACTCCCCATCGGTTCCGTCATACCCTTCCCGGCCCGGGTTGGCAAAATTGTATCCGTTGGCAATTGCCCACTGGTACACCTCGTTCCACAACTCGTAGGTGGTCTCATACTTCGCTATGGAAAAGGGGCTTAAGGTTACCGTCCTGCCCACGATAAAAACACCTTTGTAATGATCTTGACTGCCGTTATCGTAGTAGTACGCGGCGTCCCCGGTGATGGTCCCCCCGGAACGGGAAACCATAGTCCGGTATTGCGCCGGAGTCGTAAAATTGTCAATGGCCACGCCGCCGCCTCCGCTTTCCGACTGCGGACACCCGCCCAAAAACAGTCCCAATGCTACCAGAACGGCCAACAGAACTGCCGTACCCCGGAAACCCGGTTTTCTAAAAATGCGCATCATCTAACCTCCTAAACATAAAAAAATCCGGCCCTTGGACAATAAGCCAAGGTACCGTAATATACCGGGAGAAATAATAAGAATTACCGCGAAAAAAGGGGGGAAATTAGTTGAAGGTGAGTATTAAGAGAGAAAACAAGAACCGTACCAACCACAGCGATTTTAAGGAATTTTCTCAAAATTTCCACGCCTTCCACACTCATCACAGACCCAGTCTATCACCCGGCAAAAATAGTGGGCCGCCGGGTCACTGCATTTACTTTCAAATCTTTGAAAAATGACCAAAATTGAAGAGATTGCAACCGTCAAGTCGAATCGAACCTTTGGTTCGCAGTTGAAGAAGTTTTCACTGCTCATTGCTAACTGCTAAGTACGCTTGTCCCGGCGCGTCAAAAAGTCTACTATATGCGGGAACCGGTTCCGGCGGCCCCGGATTTCGGAACCGCCCATCGCAAGGAGCTTTTATGCCGGACA
>JAIRSL010000199.1 GCA_031255475.1 Treponema sp. | reverse complement strand
TTTCGCTGATATATGCGTCAATTTTTTCTTTCTTGGTATCGTCAATCAGAAAGAAATCCGAGAAGGCGGTATTCTTGTGATCTGCAAGAATACGTCTCACCGTGCCGTCCGCGATCCGGGCGAATTCCATCCCGCTATGCTTTCCGATAGCCTCCCGTATCCGCAAAATCGCGGTCCGGGGATCCCCGGCGGTAAGCCGCGCAACTGCCTCCTTCAGCGGCATGGTGAGACAGGCCATGCTCAGAGAAGAAATCATTTGGCTTGCGGTCTCAAGGGACGCCTCCCGCGATACCATAGCGCGGATACGCGCTTCCACAAAGTTGATCAGCCGCCCCCGCGTATCCGGGCCGTTAAGGAGGGACTCCAGTTGTTCTATCAGGTCGTCGATGATTTCCGGCATCCGTTCGCTGAGGGTCCTGTCGTATTGTCCCGCGGAAATGAAAAACCGCTGAAACACCGAAAGTTTCAGGATGGCGTTGTTGAGGAAAATCCGGCCCTGGGTTTCCAGCGCCCGGTGAATCTCGTCTTCCATCAGGAACCGGCGGAGTTGGCGCACCATGTCCGGAAAGGCGGCGTCAAGGGCGGAGGCGGCGTACCGGGCTATTTGGGGCGACTGGGAGGCGAGGTTTTCCCGGATAAAACATTTGAATTTTTCCCGCAGGATTCCGGCCCGCTCCTCTCCCAAAACTTCGGCCAGGGTCATCTCTGAGTTCCCGGCATAATCGGCCAGAGACGCCAGAAAGGATTCAATGAAGGAATTGAAGGCGGGGGAATGCAGAAAATCCCGGAAAATGAGGGACGGAAACGGGGGATCCCCTTTTTCCCCGGCACAAAGGACGCCGAGAGGACATTCCAGCATCCGGGCGGTATACCGGGCTATGGAACCCTGCAGGGCGGCCCTGACATCTTCTTTCAGAAACCGCTCCCGGAGTATTTCCGGGGTAAGGAGCTTCCGCTCCACCATGGAACCTATGCTGTCCGCCAGTTTATGCCGCTCCCTGGGTAGAACCCCCGGAGTAAACGGCAGCCTGACGCCGAAAATCCTGACGGCCCTGAGGGGGCGGAAAAGCATTTTTATGGCCACCGCGTTGGTAACATACCCGATAAGGGCCCCTATCAGCGGGGGGATAACCAGGAGAGACAGGGTTTTCACGGACGCAGAGACTCCGCAGCGGTACGGGCCCTGGCCTCGCTGTCGTAAACCTGAATCACGTCTTCCCTGAGCCAGCCTCTGAAGGAGTCCCCCACAAGAACCCAGGATTCCGGAACCCCGTTGTTGTTCACGGACCGGCGTTCCAGGACTTCCACAATGGAGCTTTTTCTCAGATAACCCAAAGAGAAACCCGAAGCGTTCGGCTCGGACACCACATGGGTGTACGACGCGCTGATAACCCCGAAACCTATCACGGAACGGGAAAGAGGGGACGTCGGCGGAGGGAGTATCGCGGTTTCCGCTTTTCCCGCGGGCCAGGGAAAAACCGGTTTGCCGGCACAGGAGACTATTAAAAAACCGGACAAAAGAAGCGGAAACACTTGACCCTGGTAAATAACACCGCCTACTCTCATAATATGAGAAATATACCTTCTTTTTTATTTTTCGTCACCGTCTGCTGTTGCCTGTTCATGTCACCCCTCGTGACCCAAAGAGCCTATTCGCAGACCCGTATGGCCGGTTTCGGGAAAGACTCGCGGTTCGGGTTTTCCGCCGGGGCCCGGGCAGGTGCGCTCTACGGACAGTCCGAGGAAATTGTGTACCGGAGTCCGCAAAGTCCGGATTATTACAGCCAGTTGCTTTGGGACATCAAACCCATGGTATATGCCGGGGCCGATCTGTCCTTTACCGTGAACGAATTCCGGAACGTCCCCGGTTTTTATACAAACCTCTCTTTTAAGGCAGGTATTCCCCTCAGAAGCGGGATAATGGAGGACCGGGACTGGATGAATCCTTTGGATTATTCGATTCTGACCAACTATTCCGCCAGTAATAATTATATTACCCGGGCTTTTCTGGCGGATTTAGCCCTGGGCGTCTCCATTCCCCTAAAATACCGGGATCGAATTTTCGCCTTCCTGAAATTAGGGGGCGCCGTGTCATATATGTATTTCGACTGGATAGCCCGGGACGGGTATACGCAGTATGATAGGGCGGGCGGCTGGGATCCGGCGGACCCGAAAGATCCGCTATACGGGGACCAGGTGGAGTATTACCAGCACTGGCTGGCGGTTTCCCCCGGTATCGCCGTAACCGTTCCCATCCGGTCCCGCTGGCTGATTGAGTTTTCCCTTAACGTTGTTCCGGGTCTGATTTGGTGTTGGGCGCTGGACCAGCATCTCGGTTATGAAAGATATCTTCAAAATCATCCAATGGAAGACCAAAATCATCCAACGGAATTTCAGGATCGGCCGGTAGGAGGCATTCTGCTGGAACCCGGCCTTGAAGTATCCTACGCGTTTAATGAGCGGCTGGCTCTCGCGGGCGCGGTATCGTACCGGCATATCCAGAACAGCAGAGGGGACAACCGTGACCGCAGAATCGGCGGCGCGTATTCTCCCTGGATACCGAATACGGCGGGAGCGGCCTTCCGCGCCATGGACGTGGGGCTAACTTTGAAGGTATTTTTCTAATTCCGGAAGCAGTTTCCGGTCCGAACCGGCAAAATCCAGCCCGGCAATGGATTCCGGGGAAACCCATGCCCATTCGGTATGCTCGGAAAGGGTAAAATCGCGGCTTTCCAGGTACACCCGGTAAGCCCGCAGGACCCTGGATGTTCCCCGGTGCTCAAAAGAGGCGCTTGCCACAAGGGGACCGATCCGCACGGTTACGGCAAATTCCTCCCTGAATTCGCGGACCAGGGCCTCTTCGCCGGATTCCCCCGGTTCCACCTTTCCGCCGGGGAATTCCCACTTACCCCCCAGATCGCCGCCGGGGATGCGCCGGGCCACGAAGACTTTGCCGTCTTCCACCGCAATGCCCGCGACGGAACAAGGCGCGGCAGCCATCTAGAGAAGGAGTACCGAGGGAAACAGGAAGTGGAGCGCGGCCGCAGCCATGGCGATAAAACCTACCCACCTCTTGTTATGTTCCAGGGACCGGGCGAACTTCTCCGATTTTTCGGTATTCAGGGCCGACCTGGAGTTGTAATACTCAAAAATCAGGATGAATCCCGCCCCCAGACCCGCTATAGCCGGGATAATGTCACCTATAACCGGTATATCCCCCGCGGTGGAAGACAGGAGTTTCAGCAGTCCCGTGAGCATGGTCAAAATACCCAGGA
>JAIRSL010000191.1 GCA_031255475.1 Treponema sp. | reverse complement strand
CCTTCCAGGGTGTCGGCCCGCCGGACCTGATGGGACAGGTTCCAGGCGGCGTCCACCGAGATGTAGGGGTCATAGCCCGTCACATCCATTCCCAAGGCAACGGCGTCATTGGCGACCATGACGCCTATGGCGCCAAGGCCGACCACGCCGAGGGTCTTGCCCCTCAATTCCGGCCCTTCAAAGGCGGCTTTGCCCTTTTCCACCAGATCGGGCACTTCGTCGGCCTTGTCCGCAATGGAAGCCGCCCAGGTTACTCCCCCAAGAATGTTCCGGGAGGCGAAGAGCAGGGCGGCAAGGGCCAGTTCCTTGACCGCGTTGGCGTTGCCGCCGGGGGTATTAAAGACCACTATTCCCCGGTCGCTGCACATACTCACGGGAATGTTGTTGTACCCCGCGCCGGCCCGGGCAATGGCCTTAACGCTATTTGGGATTTCCGCGCCGCGAAGGTCCGCGCTCCTGACCAGAATGGCGTCCGGATGGGGAATCTCGCTGGCCACTTCATACCGGTCCCTGGGAAACAAATCCAGTCCCAGGGGAGAAATTTTATTCATTGTCCTGATACGAAACATCCGTTACTCCTTATTGCCGTTCTTTCCGGCGGGGGCGTTGCGGGGGTGGAACCCCCGCAGAGGGGGTAGGCCGGGACCTTGGCCCGGCCGTAGGGGGGGACTCCCCCCTCCTCCCCTATTTGCGTATGGTTCCCTCAAATGTTTCCATAAACCGGATAAGGGCCTTTACCCCGTCTATGGGCATGGCGTTGTAGATGCTGGCCCTCATGCCCCCAACCAGGCGGTGGCCGGCAAGGTTTACCAGGCCCGATGCGGCGGCTTCCCGGAGGAACCGGGTTTCCAGGGCGGAACGGCGTTCCGGATCGGTTTCGGTGGTGACAAAGGGGATGTTCATGAGGCTCCGGTACGGCTTTTCTACCGGGGACCGGAAATTACCGGAAGATTCAAGGTAGCTGTAAAAGAGTTCCGCTTTTTCCCGGTTTTTTTCGGTCATGGCGTTTACCCCGCCCTGGGCTTTGAGCCATTCCAGGACCAGGCTGATGATGTAGATGCCGTAGCAGGGGGGGGTGTTGTACATGGACCCTTCCCCGGCGTGGATGTCGTATCTGAGCAGGGCCGGGGTCCACGAGGGGGCCCGGCCTATAAGGTCTTCCCTGATGATGACCACCGTGGTCCCGGCGGGGCCCAGGTTCTTCTGCGCCCCGGCGTAGAGGACGCCGAATTTGGAGACATCCAGGGGTTCCGAGAGGATACAGCTTGAGATGTCCGCCGCCAGGGGGACTTTTCCGGTTTCGGGGAGGCGGGGCCACCGGGTCCCCACGATGGTGTTGTTCAGGGTGATGTGGTAATAGGCGTCCGACGGGTCCGGGGCGGGGGCCTGCGGAATGTAGGCGTAGGCCCGGTCTTTGGAACCGGCAAGGGTAACCGCGTCCGCGAACTTGGCGGCTTCTTCGGCGGCTTTTTTTGCCCAAATGCCGGTTTCCACATAGGCGGCCCGTTTCTTCGCGGCTCCCTGTTCCACGGCGGCCAGGTTGAGGGGGATCATGGCAAACTGGAGGGACGCCCCGCCCTGGAGGAAAAGTACCTTGTACCCGGAAGGGATACCCATAAGCTCCCGGAGCAGGGTTTCGGCCTTGTCGATGATGGGCTTAAAGTCTTTGGACCGGTGGCTCACCTCCATGGCGGACTGACCGGTCCCGTTGACATCGGTCATTTCCGCGGCCGCTTTTTCCAGAACGGCCAGGGGCAGCGCCGAAGGTCCGGGGGAAAAATTGTACACACGCATATAACACTCCTTACTTTCAAGGTTACTTCCCTAAACCCTAAGTTTCGGGAAGCTTCTTAAGACTTCTTATTTAGAGGGCCTGCGGAGGCCCGAATTCCCTTTCTCCTATTCATTCGTTGCCTCCGTTAACCCATCCGTACCGCAAGGGCCCGCAGTTCATCCGCCACATAGACGTTACGGACCGTAAGGTCCGGGGGGAGCTTGAGGGCCGCCGGGGCGAAGTTGAGGATGCCCCGTATGCCGGCGGCGGCAAGTTTCTCCGCCACAGTCTGGGCGGCGTCTCCGGGAACGCAGAGAAGGGCTATCTCTATAGAGAACCGGCCGATGACCTCCGCCATCTTGTAGGCCGGATACAGGGGAACCGGGGACTTGAGGATCTCTACCCGGTTGACGTTGGTATCAAACCCGGCGGCTAGTTCGAATTCACCGAGTTCATAGGCTTCAAAGTTGAGATAGGCGGAACCCAGACGGCCCAAGCCCACCACACAGAACCGGCGGCGGCGGTCCAAGCCAAGGGCTTTCTTGATGACGGGGATGAGCTGTCCGGGCGAGTACCCGGCGGCGCTCCCGGCTTTCCGGCAGACGCCCTCCCCTTCGCCCGCTTCTTCCGCCGTACCGCCAGGAAGGGTTTTGTCCGCAAGATAGGAAATGTCCTTGCGGATGGTACAACTGGGCCACCCGGTCAGGACTTCCGCTTCGGCGGAGGTAAGGGGAGCGCCGTTGTTCTGTTCAAGAAACCGCATAAGTTGGAGGAGCCGTTCTTTTGCGGGTTCGGGAATCGCCGTCATCATACCTTCCTGTGAAATATTTCACAGGAAGCGTAGCGTAGACCGGGCGATTGTGTCAAGCGGC
>JAIRSL010000184.1 GCA_031255475.1 Treponema sp. | reverse complement strand
CCTTGGAACGGCATAGGATTTACATAGACAAAAACGCGGCGTTTATTCCCGAATAATCGTTGGCTATGGCCAGTTCGTCTAATATCTGGGAAATTTGCCCCCGGTGATGGGTCCCGTGCACCGTAAGCTGCTGGAGCATGAAAAGGAGGGGAACCGACGGGGGATTCCCGTTGTACCAGTCGAGTTTTACCGGGGCTTGCATGTCCGCATCCGTGAGAGCGGCGACGAAATTGACGAAGGCGTCATCGGCGGCCGCGACATCGGCCTCAAGCTGTTTCCACTGGGTTTCTGAGAGACTGCCTTCGGGAATGACGATCTTGTCCAACGGGGCAAGGGCCTGTACCGCCGCGGCGTTATGGGGAACAACAGCTTTGAACATTCCCAAAAGGAACCTGGTCCCCCCCAGAATATGGACCAGGAGTCCCGAAAGACTCTTGTAAAAGCTCCCGCGATCTTTTTCCCGTTCCGCATGGGAGAGTTCTTTTAAGATCGAAATAATGGCTTGATTCGCCTCACGGTTATACCGGGCAAAGGTTAAAAAAATTTCTTTCATAATACACTACCCCTCTTGGGACCCGGCCGGATCCCTAAAAAATAATCTCTAACCGCAAATAGTTGAGAGATGAATTATGATACAATGCCTCCGGCGAGTTTACAATCCCCCGCACCGGCTTACAAATCCGGCCGTGGTACAGGAAGGATCGCCCGGAATTGGACAAACGATTGATGAAGTCTATAAAGCAATCGCCGGAAGCGGTGAGAGTACATACGGGGGTAAATAGGGCGGCTTTTGTTGTTGTTACCCTTCCGCCAGGAGCGCCGAATCCTTGCCCTGCCGGGTAATGAGCCATTCCCGGTTGGTAAGCCGGGACAGGAATAACCCGTCGTGACTCACCAGGAGCAGGGCGCCTGAATATCCGGCCAGGGCCGCTTCCAGCAGCTCCACGGAAACCGGATCCAGATGATTGGTAGGCTCGTCCATGATGATAAGGGCGGGATCATAAAAGATCCCCCTGGCGATCATCAGCTTCCGTATCTCTCCGGGACTGGGTAAGGCCGACCGGAAGAGGACCCGGGGATCGGAACCGAGCCGGGAAAACCGGGAGAGGATTTCTCCCCGCAGCTTTTCTTCTTCCCGGAATACCTCGTCCAGGATGTCACGGCTTTCCGTTGGGGTGAGTTCCTGGGGCACATACAGCCGGGGCGCGGAGATATGGGAAAGCGCGTACCGGATCAGGGTGGATTTTCCCGAACCGTTGGGGCCGGTCAGGGCAATCCGGTCCTCCGGCCGTATCGTCAGTTCCGGGAAGGAGAGACGCCGCCCTTCCCCCAGCGGAATATTTCCGGCTTCGAGAAAAAAGAGGCGATCCCCCCTGGCCCGCTCCCCCTTCAGCGTGATGCCCCGTTTCCGTTCATGGGGATTCGCGGCCTCTTCCAAGGCTTCTTTTGCCTTCTCCGCCCGGTCCTTCATTTGTTTATACAGATTGGCCCCTATTGCGTCTTTGCCGGAAAGCCGGGCCAGGTTGATCTTCCCCCGTCTGTCCCGGTCCTTGGGATCAAGCCGCTGTTTTGAAAGCCGGTTTTGGGAACCTTCTACGGTATGCCTCCGCCGACCGGCTTCCGCCGTAAGCCGGTCCCCCTCGATATGGAGTTTTTTCCTCACGCCCCGCTGTTCCGCCCGTTCCCGCTCCTCTTCCGCAAGCCCCCGGGACACCCCGCCGGGCCTGATGGTTACGGTCCCTTCCCGGAGGAAAAGGCAGTTCCCGCAGAGGCTGTCCAGCAAGGCCCGGTCATGGCTCACCAAGAGGCCGATTCCCCGGTAGGTTTTCAAGGCTTCCCATACCAGCGCCCCGGCTTCCGCGTCAAGGTGGTTGGTGGGTTCGTCCACCGCCAGCATTGCGGGATTCCGCCAAAGGGCCGCGGCTAACTGGAACCGTTTCCGTTCTCCATGGCTCAGGGTCTCCCAGCGGTACGGCCAATCAGACCCTATTTCCATCCTGTCCATAAGGCGGCCCGCGGCGTTATCGCCGGCAAAGAAGAGATCTTCCCAGAATTCGGGTACATCATCGGTACGCTGGGGGCAGTAAAGGCTGTCTTCCGGCCTCCGGACGCTTCCCGCGCCGGGCGGCAAAAGCCCGGCGGCAAGGAGGAGCAGCGTAGTCTTGCCCGCGCCGTTTTCCCCGGTAATGCCGGTCCACCCCGGAACAGCCTCAAAGTTCACATCCCACAGCGCCGGATTCATTTGAGAAGGGTAGGTAAATTCAACGGAATTGAGAGATAGAACAGGATGAGCCATAGAACCCCCCCGCAGCAGGACCCGCCGGTCCTGAGAACCACACGTTCTTTTGCGGCGTTCCCGGACAGGCAAATTTGGCCGGGAACAATGAAGGACCTTGAAGTTCTTCGTAAACAAAGGGAGCGCCGCGCGAATAAGGTCCCTTTGGTTTTACAGGCTGTTCATTTCGTTGGTATCCTTAAAGACAATTGTACGATCTGTAAGAAAACACGTCAATGTCGCGCGGCGGATTGAAGAAAGGGCAATTTTTCTTCGGGCCTCTCCCTTCTGTCCGTACTTTGCCGCGCCCCGGCGGGAAAAAGCGCCGCAGGGTCTCTTACCCTGAACGGGGAGATACTCCCAGACCTGGAGCCGGGTTTACGCTCTATGCTCCAGGATTTTAGGCCGCAGCCCCGGGAGTTTGACCTAATACCCCAGGGTTTTGGCTTAAAACCCTGGGGTATTGACTTAGCGGGATATTACCCGCAAATCATCAAAAAGAATCCATCGTGTTGATGTCCAAAATCACGATTGACGAACTGGACATCGAACTTTTTGTTGCGAATGTCGTAAGCATATTCTCATTCCACATATCGACCTCAAACCAGAGATCTTCCGGCGCATCGGGAGACACTTTGATCTCCCAGACCTTGTCTTCTATCCACCCCTCTCCGACCAGGTCGAGGATGAAAGGATATCCTGGGCTCTCACTCTTCGTGCTCAGGGCATAAACATGAAGATATTCCCCCGGCGGCAGATTGATAACAGTTCCGCGCACGGTTCTGGTAGTAATATTAACATCATCCAGCGTAATGTCGGGTATATTATTGCCGCTG
>JAIRSL010000180.1 GCA_031255475.1 Treponema sp. | reverse complement strand
GGCCCGGCCTGCCTTGACGCTCAGGTCCGCTCTTATCTCCGGGACAAACTGCCCCCGTCCCTTTCCTTTAGGCCCGGCCCGCTCCACCGCCTGGATCAGGCGTCAAGCGGGATCATCGTCTTTTCAACGACTCTGGCGGGGGCACGGGCCTTTAGCCTTCTGATGAGGGAACGACGGCTGCGGAAAACCTATCTGGCCCTGGCGGACGGGCGTATTGACGGGGAGGAAATCTGGGAGGAAGCCCTGGTAAGGGATACGGTACGGGGCAAGACCCTGGCCGTAACCGGGGATCAGCCGGGAGTCACGGCGGGGCGGATACGCGCCAAACCGGCCCGGACACGGGTCTTCCCCCTGGCGTTCAATTCCCCGTATTCGCTTATCGCGCTGGAAATAGAGACGGGGCGGACCCATCAGATACGGTCTCAGGCCGCGTTTCACGGTCATCCCCTGGCCGGGGACCGGAAGTACGGCGGTAGTTTTCAGCGCGGCGGCCTCCTCCTGCATGCCTTTTCCCTGGGGTTCCCCGCCGAAGGATGCCCTCCCGAACTGGAAGAATTTCGCGGCGAAACCGTCAATGCCCCGCTCCCGGAACCCTTTGTGCGGCGAATCCGGGAAATCTTCGGGAAGATTCCGCCTTTGTTCGGAAAACTCCATATAGAATGAGCCTTTGGCTCTTGCAGTTTTCCAGGCTAAAGCCTTGTAAAATTGCGTTTTTTAAAGGTTGCCGTTCCAAAACTGAAATTTTGGAACAGTCTCTAATGTTAAAGCGCCGTCTCCGCCACAGGATAAAGGCATAGAAATATGGAAAAGAGGAAATGGAACCAAAGGTTCCTGGAACATTCGGTTCCATGGAATCTGTGGTTCCAGGAATCTGTGATTCCTTATCTGAATTTCAAACCAAAGTGAGAGTCTGTTTGGTCCTATGTTAAAAATTCCTGTGCGTCTATCCTGGGGTTATTCTTCTTTTCCTTGAGTTGTTGTATACTTATTTTATGTTCCGGCATCTTTTTTGGGCCCTGCGGAGAATAAAAGTTTACGCTCTCATCGGCGAAAGCGGTACGGGTAAAAGTTTCCGGGCCAAGCTGGTGGCCCAAAAATACGGAATAGACTTTATCATTGACGACGGGCTTCTAATCCGGGACAACAGGATACTGGCCGGCCATTCGGCTAAAAAGGAAAAAACTTTTCTGGCGGCGGTAAAAGTCGCCCTTTTCGATGAAAAGGCCCACCGGGACGAAGTGGCCCGGAAGCTCCAGAGCGAAAAATTCAACAAGATCCTCGTGCTGGGGACTTCCGAAAAAATGGTAAACAAGATCGCCGCCCGGCTCCAGCTTCCGCCGCCGGGAAAGATCATCAAAATCGAAGACATAGCTTCCCAGGAAGAAATCGAACGGGCCATACGGACCAGGCGTATAGAGGGGAAGCACGTCATCCCTGTGCCTTCGATAGAAGTAAAACGGAATTATCCTGGCATTTTTTACGACGCCATCAGAATCTTTAAGCGGAGAACCGGTCCGGCGGCTCTGGGTGCGACCCCTAAGGTCCATGAAAAATCCGTGGTCCGCCCGGAATATTCCAAGCGCGGCAAGGTGATCATCTCCGAAGCGGCCCTCAGTCAAATGGTCATCCACTGTGTGGCCGAGTACAATTCCAGCATCAGAATCAAAAAGATCGTGGTAAAAGACGATGACGCGGGATACCGGCTGGTTATTACCATTGATGTCCCCTTTGGCATCCAGCTTGGGGGGAACATCCACGCTTTGCAGCAGTATGTTATCGAAAACATCGAGCGGTATACGGGGATCCTCATCGAGGAAGTGAATATCATTATCGATAAAATCCGGCAATCTCCGAATGAGAGGTTTTCAAATTAAAAAAACGGAAAAAAGGAGGTTGGCCCAAAACTGTGTGCGTTTAGCGCACTGTCAATTAGTTTTGGAACAGGTTCAAAGGAGTGAAAATACGGATGAATGAAAAACGAAGGGCCGGAAGGCTGAAAAAATTTTTTCTGGGTGTGTTTTTTTCCGCGGCCTTTTCCCTTTCCGCCCAGATCACGGAAATCAAAGACACGTTCTATCACGTCGTTTCCGATGGCGGCGGCGCCGATGCCGCCGTTGTACTGCGGGACCTGGAACTCCGCTTCCGGGCCTACAACCGGATCTTCGGGTTCGATCCCGCCGTCCTCGGCACTCCCCTCAAAGTAAGGACCTTTGTGGACAAAGCGGACTACGATGCCTATGTGCGGGCCCGGACGGGAGGCGTCCAGGACGGAGCGGTCTATATGCACTACGGGCGGAAAGAAAACCGGGAACTGGCCATACACCGGGGGAGCCCCGGCGAGGCGGCCGCCCTGGCCCATCAGTCCTTTGTCCAGTTCCTGCGTGCCTTTGTGGACCATCCCCCGGCCTGGATGCTGGAGGGCTTTGCCGTTTTTTTCAGTTCCCTGCGCTTTGTTCCGGAGGCGGATGCCCTCGATTATACCGAGAATCTCGCCTGGCTCGAACAGGTAAAGGGCCTGGGGAATGACGCCCCGTCTCCGGAAGTAATTCTGCGTGCCGGCGGCCGGGACGTACCCCGTCATTTTCAGCCCCTGGCGTGGTCGGTGGTTTCCTTTTTTTTGAATTATGCCGTGCCTGATGCCGATGCACCGACCCATGACGCGGGTTTGAATTACGGCAGAAACATTTATTCCCGTATCCTTACGGAGATCTTCATGATCCTTGACCCGGCGGCCCCGGCCCAGGTCAACACGGAAGCGGTCATGAGGCGCATAGGTCTTAGAACGGATATGGAAACCTTACGCCGGGATTACCGGGCCTACCTTGCGGGCCGGAAGACCTTTGCGGAACTGATCCGGGATGGGCGGGCCGCCTATGCCCGCAAGGACGCGGCCGCCGCGGAACTCGGTTTCCGGGAGGCCGGCGATCTGAATCCAGGTCATTACGCGCCCTCGTACTACTTGGGGCTTCTGGCCTATGAAAGGGGGGACTACGGCGCGGCGGAAGAATTTTACCGCGCGGCCCAGGAATACGGCGCGGATCCCGGCCTGGTAAACTTTGCCCGGGGCCTGAACGCCGCCGCCGCGGGCCGTACAAGCGATGCCGGGAGATTCCTGGAAGACGCCGCCCGCGCCTCCCCGTCCCGTTTCGGACGGCGGGCCGGTGACGTGATGCGGAGACTTACGGGGGAGTAATCCGTATTACAGCCCAAAACCCTAGACGAAAAAGCCGGACCGCTCTCCGCGCCTTCCGTCACATACCGGCCCGGATGCAGAACACCCTGACGCCGGATAAGGGCAAGGAATTCGCGGCGCACAAAGTCTGTCGCAGGCCCTGGGGATAGACATCTGCTTCGCCCATCCGTACCTCCTACGAAGTCTTTTCGCCATAAAATTCGTACTGCAAAGAAAATTCTGCGATATTTATGATTATATATTCGTTACGATAAGGTATGAATACGTTGAAGGAGTGTTAATAGCTCTAAAAGACAATCATAGTAAAAATATTTTGACTTTATCTAATGTGGTTGAGTATGATAATTGGGTTAAAATTGTTGGAGATAAATTAATTCCAGGTTTTCCGGGCGCCGGCAGTGATATAAAAAAAGACATATTACACGCAGAATTCGGCTCTAAAAACATACAAGGAACGACTTTTGGCGAAATAAATGGAGAAATGACCAAACGAATAGTGAAAATTTCAAAAATATTTGAAACGTCAAAAATGCCATATGAAGTTTCCAATTCTATTCAGGCGTTTCATATTACTCACGCCGCAATATCGATGACAAACAAACATTTTTACACGGAAAATGGCATGGTTGGTTTGCGACCGGCAAAAAGCATGAAAACTTTAAAAAATATTGCCGTGGATATAAAAAATAACTTAACACGCATTGAAAGAATTGGAATGCCTATAATGCCTTCAAGGATGGTTATGCTAAAAAAAAGTACCTGTTTTTTTATTTGTGTTGATATTTTATATTATGTTGAACATAAAATATACAAGGGATGTTTTATTAGGCAATCATGCTCGTAACACAAAAAACGAAATATTATTATTAAATAATGATTTTAATAATTTATGTAGTAAAAATGGTATACACCTCTACGCCGCATAACAAGACTGTCGCATTAATCGCTCTTGGGCGGAGATAGATTTTCTCATGCTTGTCCGCTATGAACGACGTCTGCGGGCTCTTCCATCCCAAGCCGGCCGCATGTTGCTCCATTCCTGCGCCGTTACTCCGCCAAACCGTCGCATGCGGCAAACGTTAAGCGGCGCTTGACATTATTGTAAATATATGATACTATCTTGAAAGATTTGTTTAAAAGGAGAATGAACGTATGGAAAATAGGCTCAATGTAAAAAAATATATATGGCAAATGGTCTATTCACATACAATAGCATATTGTTTTGCCGGTTTTGTCGGGCTTTTTGTATATAAAGAATTATATGCCAGAGGCATTCTATCATCATTTATGCGCTCTGCGGATGATCCTATTGTAGCGCTGGGGCCTTTTTTGCAAATATTCCGCGGACTTATTATTGCCTTAATAATACTGCCGGTGAGGAAAGTTTTTTTTGAGGAAAAATATGGACTGGCTAAATTAGGGTTGGTTATAATCGGTTTATCATTGTTTTCAACCATTGGGCCGGCAATGGGTTCATTTGAAGGTTACATTTATTCGACGATACCATTTATGTACCAAACCTGGGGTTATCCGGAATCGATAATTTATGTTTTATTATTTACAGGTATATTAAAATTATCAATAAAATATGGACATAAAAAAATATTTACAATACTCACAATAATGTTAATGATATTTATAAGCCTAATTGGGATATTGGGATTTATGGCGGCAAAGGGATATATAAGAGCGTAAAAACAAGGCGCGGCTTCGTCTGGCTGGTCCGTGTGCGTTCCGGATATTCGGCCCTCCGGGGTTCCATATCGCAAAAAGCCGGAGCGTCAGACGTACTTTGTTTTGAAATTTGCCGTGGATTGCCGTAAAAACATATTGACAGGAAATATAAATTATGAAACCATTACAGTTGTCGTGAATAATTTGACGGCGCTTGTTGCCGGCGTTCGTAAGGATGCCTAAGCGTCTGTTGCCGTATTATCGAATGTCGTGTCTGTGAATAGCGCGGGTTCGCTAAATAGTATCAACGTATAAAACGGAGGAAATGATGGCAAAGAAACATTGGTTTGAAGATACCATACGGATAGCGGGAATTTTTGCGGCGGTGTTTTCGTTCGTTCTTGTATTGACCGGCTGTGACGGAATGGTCACGGGCAGCGCCGAGTCATATACGTTCAGGTTCAAGGTGCAGAATAACAGTGAGAAGACTATTACCGGCATAGAGTTCCGTAACGGCACCAACAAAAGTGCCTTTGTATTACGGCGAATTTACAGCCCGAATCTCGGTACCGGCGAATTGTCCGATGAATACAGGGTGCCGGGCTTTACCAAGGAGCACGGAACCGACGAACGCTATTATGCCGTGCTGGTTACCTATGAAGACGATACCGAGGTCTTTAACTATTCATTTGCCGGTCCCGAAAGCAAAATTTTAGTTACATCAAAAGACGTTAATAATTTGTGGATCGATAAACAAGAAATAGTGTTTAGCTCAGGATGGTAACCGCCCGGCTGCCATCCTGAAGATATTCAGGGCGTTGCGCGGAAATAACCTTTAAACATGGGGACGCATTGTCCCGGCAGTTTATTCTCCGGCGGCCAGGGCGCGGATACTTCCCGCGTCAAAGGCGCGGCCCAGTTCCTTGCCGTCCCCGGCAAGGAGTATCGCCGTGGGGGTGGAAAAGACCCGCCGCCGCGCGGCTTCCTCCATGCCGGCTTCCGTGTCGGCGTTTACCAGGTCCACGGGAATACCGAGCCGGTTTGCCGCGTCTTTGGCCCCGGGGCAGGACGGACAGGCGGGACGCACAAACAGCAGGAGCCGCCCGTCACCGCCTCCCCGGGGGACATCGGCTTCCTCCGGGGAGATATCTGGGGAAAACGCGGGTTTCCCCTCCCATTCCCGCGTTTTTTTCTCTTCGGCGGGAAAAAGGAATGTTTTCCTCTCCCCATATTCTTCCCGCTTTCCTTTATTCCAATTTCGCACGGACCGGTAGTAACCGACGATACGGCTGTATACTTCCGCCTGAGTCCCTTCCGCACGGGAAAGGGCCTGCCGGGCCGCTTCCAAATCTTTTTCAATGTCCTCAAGGTTTCGCATAATTTTTCTCCATAAATTAAATTAATAATTAAACCGGCTCTAACCCGCCGCGGATAAAACAGCGGTACGCTCCTCTTCCAGTTCCGCTATCTTTTGTTTCAGCGCCGCTTCCGTTTCTTCTTTACACCGGGGACAGGTAAAGTGTTCCCCCTTCAGATAGCCGTGAACCGGGCATACCGAAAACGTGGGGGAAATCGTGAAGTAGGGGATGCGGTAGGTATGGGCCACGGCCTTAACCAGATCCCGGCAGGCCCGCCAGTCTTCAATGGCTTCTCCCAGGAAAACGTGGAATACCGTACCGCCGGTGTAGGCGGTCTGAAGTTCTTCCTGCAGGTCCAGGGCGTCGAAAATGTCTTCGGTCTCCATAACCGGCAGTTGGGTGGAATTGGTATAGTACGGTTCCCCGCCGGTTCCCCCGGCCGTGATGATACGGGGATACTGCCGCTTGTCGTGTTTCGCCAGCCGGTAAGAGGTTGACTCCGCGGGAGTGGCCTCCAGGTTGAAGAGCTCCCCGGTTTCCTCCTGGAAATCCGCAAGTTTGTCCCGCATGAAGCGCAATACCGAGAGGGCAAACGTCCGGCCCGCTTCCGTGGCTATGGTCACGCCGTTTCCAAGGAAGTTGAGGAGGCACTCGTTCATCCCCACAAGGCCGATGGTGTTAAAGTGGTTGTCCAGGGTTGAAAGGTAACGCTTTGTATACGGGAAAAGGCCCGCTTCCAAAAGCCGGTTTACCGCCTTCCGTTTGATGGCCAGGCTCTCTTTAGCCAGGTTCATCAGGCGGGTAAGGCGGGCAAAGAAATCGGCCTCGTCTTTGGCAAGAAAGCCGATGCGGGGCAGGTTGATGGTTACCACCCCTACGGAACCGGTAAGCTCGTCGGACCCGAAGAGGCCGCCCCCCCGCTTGCGGAGTTCCCGCTTGTCCAACCGGAGGCGGCAGCACATGGACCGGACGTCCGCCGGGTTTAGATCGGAATTGACGAAATTCTGGAAGTACGGCGTACCGTACCGGGAGGTCATCTCGAAGAGGAGGCGGGCGTTTTCGCTCTCCCAGTCGAAACCGGCGGTGATGTTGTACGTCGGGATGGGGTACTGAAAACCCCGCCCCTCGGCATCCCCCGCCAGCATGAGTTCGATGAAGATGCGGTTCACCCGGTTTATTTCTTCCGTACAGTCCCCGTAGGTAAAGTCCGTTTCCACCCCGCCTACCACCGCCTTCTTGTCCCGGAGATCCGCCGGGACGGTCCAGTCCAGGGTGATGTTGGTGAACGGCGCCTGGCTTCCCCAGCGGCTGGGAGTGTTCACCCCGAAGACGAAGCTCTGGAGGCACTGTTTGAGTTCCCGGTCGGAAAGCCCGTCGGCCTTCACAAAGGGGGCGATATAGGTGTCGAAGGAGCTGAACGCCTGCGCGCCGGCCCATTCGTTCTGGAGGCAGCCCAGGAAATTCACCGCCTGCTGCATCAGGGTGGAAAGGTGTTTGGCGGGCTTGCTGGTGATCTTGTCCCGCACCCCGCCCAGGCCCTCGGCGATAAGCTGCCTGAGGGACCAGCCCGCGCAGTACCCGGAGAACATGGACAGATCGTGGATATGGAAGTCCGCGTTCCGGTGGGCTTCGGCGATTTCCGGGGGATAGATGTTTTTAAGCCAGTAATGGGCGGTGATGCTCCCGGAATTATGGAGGATAAGCCCGCCCAGGGAATAGTTGACGTTGGCGTTCTCGTTCACCCGCCAGTCGGACTGCCTGAGGTACCCGTCCATGGTGGAATCTATGTCCAGCATGAGCTTTTGCGCGTCCCGCATGGCCTCGTGCCTGGCCCGGTAGAGGATATACGCCTTGGCGACCGCGGTTTCCCTGGCCTCCACAAGAGATGTTTCCACCAAATCCTGAATTTCCTCTATGGCCGGGATTGAGTTGGGATGCCTTCCCGCCATGAGGGCTTCGATTTTTTCTTCGGTCAAACAGGCAATATGTTCCGCCCTCCGGGCGTACAGGGGTTCGCCGTCTTCGTCCCCTCCCACGGCCCTGACTGCCTTGAGCACCGCGTTGTAGATCTTGGCCCGATCATAGGGCGCCACATCCCCGGATCGTTTGACCACCTGCCGAATCATCAATTATTCCCTCCCATTCTTCGTATTTCCCGTATAAATTCATCCATGTTTTCAAAATGACGGTACACCGAGGCGAACCGTATATAGGCCACCTTGTCCAGGGTCTTCAATTTTTCCAAAACCAGATCCCCTATGGCGGCCGCGGCTATTTCGTGGTTGTTCCCCTGCATGGCGGCGGCGTCCTCAATCTCGTTCACCAGGCTTTCTATATTCATCTGGGATACCGGCCGCTTCTCCAGAGCCCGCTGGACGCCCCGTTCAATCTTGATCCGATCAAAAGGCTCCCGGCGGCCGTTCTTTTTAATCACCATGAACTGCTTGTCCTCTATCCGTTCATAGCTGGTAAACCGGAACCCGCAGGCGTTACATTCCCGCCGCCTGCGTATGGCCTCTCCGTTGGCCAGAGTCCGGGATTCAATCACCTTGTCGTCAAAATTACC
>JAIRSL010000170.1 GCA_031255475.1 Treponema sp. | reverse complement strand
TGCGTCACCGTTACCGATCTTCGGGACGAAAAGGTTTTGGCATCCTCCCTGGAAAAACTGGGAGAGTCCGGAGATCTGGGAATACGCTATGTCCTGGGCCGCCACGATGAGGAAGACTTTAAAAAAGCGGATATGGTGATAAAAAACCCCGGAGTGCCGCCGGATTCCCCGTATTTGGCCCTAAGCCGGCGCATAGAAACGGATATTTCCCTTTTTTTGGCGGAAAACCCCGCCCGGCTTACCGCCGTAACGGGTTCCAAGGGCAAATCAAGCGCCGCTTCCGCCGTGTATTGGGTCCTGGCCGGGGCGCGGGAGGCGGGCCTTCTGCCCGGCGCGGCCCGGTTGGGAGGGAACATCGCGGTTTCTCCCCTTACCTTCATGGACGGCCTTTCCGCCGCCGATGACGTGGTCCTGGAACTCTCTTCCTGGCAGTTGGGGGACCTCCGGGGCCGCTTCCATCCGGACGGCAAATCAGAATCCGCCTTGCTCAAGCCCAGGGCGGCGATCCTTACAGCCGTCATGAGGGATCATCAGGACCGTTACCCCTCCATGGCGGCCTACGTGGATGACAAGCGGGTTATCTACCGGGGCCAGGACCGCCGGGATGTCACCGTGGCCCGGGACGATTCCTGGGGGCGGAGCTTTCTGGCGGAGACCGGGGGCCGGCCCCTGGCGTATGCCGGCGTTCCCCCTTCTTCGGGCGGCGATGAGGGCGGACTTCAAGGCTGGCCCGAACCAGGGGGTGGTCCCTGCCTGGCCCGGCTTCCCGGCGGGGAGACTGTTGAAGCGGTTCCGGCCAAAGTCCTTGTTCCGGGGGCCCATTCAAAGATGAACCTTCTTGCCGCGGCCCTGGCCCTTCTGGACCTGGGACTACCCCCGGCCTTTGTCCGGAAAAGCCTGGGAACTTTCCCCGGCGTTGAACACCGGCTTGAGTTTTTTCATGAAGCCGGAGGCATACGTTTTTACAACGACACCGCCGCCACCATTCCCGAAGCCGCCGCTGCCGCCGCCGCCGCGTTCGACGCCCCGGTAGTCCTGGTAGCTGGCGGCACGGATAAGGAACTGGACTTCGCCCCCCTGGTCGAGGCCGCCAAACAGGTCAAGGCCGTGACGCTCCTGGCCGGAACCGGAAGCGCCAGGCTTGCCCCCCTTCTTACCCATGAGGGCCTCCGCTACGGCGGCCCCTTCGACACGGTGGACGCCGCCGTCTGTTCCGCCCTGGACGCCGCCGCCCCCGGAGATGTGGTGGTCCTTTCCCCCGGCTGCGCCTCTTTCGGCATGTTCGCCAACGAATTCGACCGGGGCCGGAAGTGGAAGGAAGCGGTACGAAGGATCGCCGTACCGTGACAGGCGGCGCGTGACGGAACGGGAGCGGACCTTGTAGAGAACCTGGAGGCGGATGAAACAATGGACGTAGAATTACTGCAACGGCGCGCCGGGGTTTTCCGCGGGATACGGGAGTTTTTTGACGGCCGGAATTACCTGGAGGTAGACACGCCGCTATTGGCCCCGGACCTTATACCCGAATCATGCCTGGAAGTCTTTGAGACGCGCCGTATCGCTCCGGCCGGTCCGGGAGAGGCCCTCCGTTCCGGACCGTACTGGCTTGTCCCCTCGCCGGAAATCTGGATGAAGAAACTCATCGCCAAAGACCGGCGGAACATCTACCAAATCTGCAAGTGTTTCAGAAACGGCGAATCATCGGGGTTTCTCCACAGCCCTGAATTTACCATGCTGGAATACTACACCATGGACGCCGGGTATCTGGACTCCCTCAGGATAACGGAAGAACTGTTCGCGGCCCTGGCGGGGATATTTCCGGAAGAACTGCCCCTTCCGTTTCTCAGGATCACCGTGGAAGAAGCCTTTACGCGCTGGGCGGGGTTTAGCCTGTACGAGGCGGCGGAAAGCGGCGGTCTGGAGGCGGAAGCCCGGCGGCTCGGCCTGGACCCGCCGTCAGGATTGGGGACCGCCACGCTCTGCGACCTTATCTTTATCCACGCGGTGGAACCTTGCCTGTCCGGGGACCGGCCGGTAGCCCTCATAGATTACCCCGCCTTTGTCCCCTGTCTGGCGCAAAAAGCGCGGGACGGAAGGACGGCGGAACGGTGGGAACTCTACGTCCGGGGGGTCGAGCTTGCGAATTGTTATTCGGAAGAAACGGATGCGGAAAAAGTGCGCGCCTATTTTGATGCGGAGGGAAAAGTCAAAAACGCCCGCGCCCTTGTCCCCCACCGGGTTGACGGGGATTACTGGAAGAACTTTCTGCCCGACACCCGGGGCCGCCCCTTTCCCCGGTGTTCCGGGGTTGCCATGGGGCTGGACCGGCTCATCATGGTCCTGGCCGGAAAACAAACGATAGACGGGACGCTGCCATTCCCCATGGACGGGCTTTGATGTACGGGGCCGTACATGGCCGCAAGGCGGCCGGGCCTATACGCCGGAGACGAAACCGCAGCCCCGGAGGGAACGGGCCGGGCATCCGGGTTTACCACGTCTGGGGCTTGGACCCTTCGGGGACTTCTATGTCCACCCCGTCCCCGGAAGGGATTATCACATAAAAACCCGTCTTCCGCGCGTAAGCCGATACTTCCGGGTCAACAACGGCTCCCGCCACCGCTCCAAGGTATTTCCGCCTGTCGTCATGCCCGTCCGCGGCTTTCCGCAGTATTGCCAGCCGTTTTACGTGGTCCTTCACATCTTCCGAGGTCAGCCGGGTCTTTACCTCCACTGCCATGGCGTACTCGTCATTTTCAAGGAATACGTCCACTTCGGTCAGGCAGTTCTTGTTCCGGTCCCGCAGTTCGAAGTTCCGGGAATTGCGGGTAAAATACAGGCCCAGTTCCTCGAATTTTTCGTGGAGTTTCGGGGACATAAGGTGTTCGATCACCTCACCCAGACGGCTGCCTAAATTGCCAATCTTCCGGTCGGTTTCTTTCATTTGCCGGGCGGTCTCCCGCATTCGCTGGTCGGTCTCTCGCATACGCCGGGCGGTCTCCGCGCTCATTTCTTTGAGCACCCGGTCGGTCTCTTTCATCTGCCGGTCGGTTTCCCGAATCAATGCCCAAACATCTTCCAGGGTTGTCCCCTTGGGCGCTTCCTCTCCGTATACCGTCAT
>JAIRSL010000146.1 GCA_031255475.1 Treponema sp. | reverse complement strand
ATGGCATTGAACATACATTTCCTTCGCCATTTAAGGAGAATCTTCGGGAAACATCAGCAGATAAACCGCCTCCGCAATCTGACGCCAGACAAGACGGCCGGTCCGCCCGGTTGTTTTAAGGCGCGGGCGCTGATTCTTCCGGGCTTCCGAACGCGCCGCCAAAATCAGTCTTTAGCGGCGCACAATTCCTGCCTAACGTATTGTACTGCTTTGCGTTAGGAATTGCCGGGTGCCGTTCGCTTTACCATTCAATGCCGGTAAATTTTCTAAAACTTTCCATGCTGATACGAATGCTTTCATATTCGTCATGCCGGCTAAAGTCCTGTTCCAGTACGATATAATCCGTTCTGCGGCCCCGGTTCCCCGCGTTTATGATCTCCTGGATAGGCAGAATCCCGCTTCCTATTTCGGTAAAGGCTTCGGGGGATACAACGCTCATAAAATAGTTTATATCCACCGTGATCTTGTCCGTGTTAACCGGCTCGATCAGGTTGATCTTTTCACGCCACGCGGCGGGAATGTCCTTTTGATGGATCAGGCGCGTCCGTTCCCCGTATTTCTCCAGTAATTTTACCGGATCCTGCCCGCCTCTGGCCGCCCAGTAGGTGTCCAGTTCCACTCCCACCAGCGCCGGATCGGTGTTTTCCATGATAAGATCGAAAATCGTCTTACCGTCTTTGTCATCAAAAATTTGAAATTCATGGAAATGATTATGGTACAGGAATTGCATTCCGGCCCCCGCGCAAAGCCCGGCCAGTTCGTTGTAAACTTCGCATTTGGCAAGCACATCGGCTTTATCCTTAAAAAAATCCATGGGCGCTACAATATATGCGCTTTCCAATTCCGCGTAATATTCCAGTACCGGTTTGATAATTTCCGCGTTAAACGGGGCTATATGGGCGCTGATAATCCGCGTTCCGGTGTCTTCCAGAACCTTCTTGATTTCCTTTGCCCCCGCTCCAAATCCCGTCCCGCTGTCTTTATCGGCGTGGTGATTTGCCGCCTCAATGTAGCGATACCCCGCTTCCGCCACATGCCGGATGGTTCCAACAGGATCCTTTTCCATGTGGTTTCTCACCGAATACAGTTGAATACCAACTTTCATAGTCTTCTCCTTCAAAATATTTTTAGTGAAAATTATCCGGATTCGGCAAATGCCATTCCCGGCAGTAACACGCGGCGTCATCCGGTCCGATGGGCCTTAAAATTTTACAGGGATTCCCCGCGGCAAGGACATAGGGCGGTATGTCGCCGGTTACCACGCTGCCCGCGCCGATGACCGATCCCCTCCCGATGGTGACGCCCGGATTGATAAGTACGCCGCTTTCAATCCAAACATCGTCTTCAATGACGACCTTGAAGCCGTATATATAACCTGCCCGGCGTTTCCCCGGATCCGTTGGATGGACCGTGGTGGAGATGGTCACATTCGGGCCAATCAAAACGCCGTTTCCGATGTCCACTTTCCAGTCGTCAATAACGGTAAGGTTGCAGCACGCGCGGAATTCCTCTCCAATGGAAATGCGGGAACCGTAGGCAAAGTAAACAGGCGGCTCAATTAAAAACCGTTCGCCGATCTTCTTGAACATCTTTTTTGCCAAATTTATTCGTTTTTCTATTTCAGACGGCCGCGTCATATTGTAGTCGGTCATCAGTTCCCTGCCCCGGTACCGTTCTTCCGGAAGGTCCTTCGACGTATTGGCAAAAAGCCGTCCCGCGCTGATGTGTTCCCGTTCTATCATACTTTCCTCTCTGTCCATGGTTCCCTACAGGGCCAGGCCCGCTTCGGCTTCCATGCCATAGTTGTCTCCAAGATACCCCCGAGGGATCGCCGCCGGACGCTCAAAGGTCGATGTCATGGCGTAAAAGGCGCGGGACTCGCAGCTTTGATAAAGTCCCAGCAGCAGTTCCAGGATGTGGAAAGCCATTTCCTTGCTGGTCCGGGGCTTGCGTCCCTTGCGGAGGGACCATGCCAGTTCCGCGGGCCCAATGCCCCGGCAATTATCCGAATAGGCATGGGTGGGGGGCAGGACAAAAGGTTCGGTCTGGCCCTTCAACAGTATGCGTACTTCGCCGCCGAACAGGTTGGGATCCGGCATGTACATGATACCTTCGGAACCGTAGATGACCAGTTGGGGTTTTTCGTTTTGAATACAGTTGGAATTGAAGTGTATGGTACCGACGGCCCCGCCCGCAAGCCGGAAGCTGCCGGCTACCAGGTTCTCCGCCTGGAGCGTGAAGAATTCGCCGAAACCGGGCCGGGACGTAAGGCAGCGCTGCCGCCGGGGATGCAGGGTTTTGACAAAACCGCAGACCTCCGTAACCGGGCCGAGGATGCTCAAAAGGGCGGTCAGGTAATACACCCCCACATCAAGACCGATACCGCCGCCGGGCAGGGCGGTAAAGGGGAATCGTTCCGCCAATAATCCGGAATCCCGGTTCAGCGCGGCATAACAGGAACTCGCTTCCCCAATAAGGCCGCTGTCCAGGGCGAACCGCGCGGTTTGTATGGCGGAACCCAGAAAGGTATCCGGCGCGTTACCAAAAAGCACCCCCCCGGCGTCCGCTAATTGCACCAGTTCCCGGGCCGCCTCTATGGACAGATCGATGGGCTTCTCGGAATAGACGTTTTTGCCCGCTTCCAGGGCTTGTTTTGTTACCTGGTGGTGGGAACCGGGGGTAGTCAGATTTACCACCAGTTCTATGCTTTTATCCGCGAGGATCTCTTCCATGCTCATCGGTTTGATCCCGTATTTTGCGGCCTGTTTTTCCATCTGTTCCGGTATCTTGTCGCAGCAGCCCGCAACGTCCAGGATCTCAAAAACCGAGGTCATGTTTTGCAGATAAATGTCGCTGATCATGCCGCAGCCTATTACCGCGGTCTTTACTTTCTTAAATTTCTCCATGCCATCCTCCTTACATTCAGTTTCGTCCTCCGGCGGCCGGGCGGGTTTTAAAACCGCGTTCCGCCATAAAGGTACTATCACCGGGAAATTTTAATCTTTCGCACCTTCATTGACTTTCATAACCATTATGGTATCATTACTCATTTATAAAAGCTATCAATATTATCGATATTTTTATAACAATCGTATTTTGGGGGTCTTATGGATAAGCTCCGGGTCCGTGAAGATATGTTCGAAGATGTCCCGTACACATCGTCCTGCCTGCCAATCTACTCCGCAAACAGGCAGCTTTCAAATTTCCTGCTCCATACCATGGATTGCCACTGGCACCGGGATTTTGAATTCATCATCATACGGGAAGGGGAGATGATCTATCACGTAAATGACAGGGATTATCCCCTCTCCAAGGGGGACGGAATCTTTGTCAACGCTAACCGCCTCCACTTCGGCGGTCCCGGAACGCATGGGGCGGCCGAATGTTTGTTTATCTGCCTTTTGCTTCATCCCTCTTTGCTTTGCGCCGATCCGTATATCGAAAACCGTTTCGTCAATCCTCTCATGTACAATTCCCGCTATGACGCCGTGTTTTTTCCCGCCGGGAAAAAGAGCTGGCACGGAGAAGCCGCCGCCCGTATTACCGCCTTAGCGGAGTTGGCCATGAAAGCCCCCGATGATTCGGCCCTGGAAATACAGAGCGGCTTTTACGGTCTCTGGTCATTACTTTTTACCAACACGACAGCCTTAGCGGGACCAAAAGAAATCAACGGCCTTCAGGAAGATGCCATCCTCAAACGAATGCTCTCTTTTATACAAAAGAACTATACCGGTAAAATCAGCCTGGACGATATAGCCAAAGCGGGAAGGGTATGCAGAAGCAAATGCTGCCTTCTTTTTAAGCGGAATCTCCGTCAGAGCGTATTTGAATACCTTTTGAGTTTTAGAATTCGAAAAAGCCTCAGCCTTCTTTCCAACAGCGGGATGAGTATAACCGAAGTGGCCGCGGCGTCAGGTTTTTCCGGAACCAGTTATTACGGGGAAATATTCAAGCGGATAACCGGTATAAGTCCCGGCGAATACCGGCGGAAACTGCGAACATGAGATAAATTTTTTCCCTTTGTTTTATGTCAATGCTTAAGATAATATTCAAGAACATCCATCGCAAATCTTGCGTATGCCGTTGCGGGACCTCCGCCCATTTCAATACCAACCTCTATCGCCTCAATTATTTCCTCTTCTGTCCCTCCCGCGTCAATACTTTGTTTAATATGCCATTCCATACAGGATTCGCAGTTTATAACTACAGAAATGCCCACCGCTATTAATTCTTTCCGCAATTTTGTTAATTTTCCATCTGAAAACGCTTTGTGTTCCATATCCAGAAACGAGTTATATACCGGCGACTGTTTTAAATAATATGTATGCGCTTTTTTTCTTGTTTTTATAATATCTTCAATTTTTTCTTTAGCAGAATTTTCCATTTTTTATCTTCTCCTGTTGTCTCCGCGCCGAAAAATTGTAAATCCACGGGGCGGCTTCGGAAACCACTAATCCATGTGAAACAATTCGGCAAGCTCGCCGCTTACCGGGGACTCGTCAGGATTGGTGTCCATAAGGTCCTTCATCATGTGCCACCACTTCTTTACGATCTCCTGCTTCGACAGGTCTCCATCGGAAGCGTCATCCGCAAGGTATTGGAAGGCAAAAAGGGTGTTCGTTTTCCGGTCAAGGAAAATCGAGTAATTGGAAACCCCGGCCTTCCGGAGTTCGGCCTTAAGTTCCGGCCAAATCTCATCATGCCGCCGCTTGTATTCCGCCTCGCATCCCGGATGCAGGTGCATCACAAAAGCTTTTCGTTTCATGTTTTCTCCTTAAAAAATGCGCGGTAAAACGCATGTTTGTTTTACCGCGCACATACTCTTTTTAAGCGTAATTAATACACAGTCTTCCAGTCGTTGATGTTGGCCTTGTCAAATTTGAAGGGAGGGCCAAGCAGAACTTCGGTGCCGCCGTCCGGAGCCTGGGTGATCGTGTAATTCCCCAACCTGCCGGCGCTGAAGGTTTCCCCCGCCTTGCCGGTGATCTTGCCGGAAGT
>JAIRSL010000126.1 GCA_031255475.1 Treponema sp. | reverse complement strand
CCCGGCAGAACCGCTATGGTCAGGGGGCCCGGAAAGCGCAGAAACGGTTCCAGTTCCCTCAAGTTATTCCCGGCATCGTCAATGACAAAGACCAGGGTCCCCCGGTATTCCGGCGCGGGTTCAGGCGGCTGTTCAGGAGGGACCGCCGGGACAATCTCCGCGGGAGGCGGCGAAGCCCCGGGCACAACAGGCGTCCGGCCAGGCGGAGGAGGCATCACGGGCGGCGGCGTTCGTTCAGGAGGGACCGCCGGGACAATCTCCGCGGGAGGCGGCAAAGCCCCGGGTACAACGGGCGGCCGGCCAGACGGAGGCGTCGCGGCTGGCGGCGCTTGTTCAGGAGGAGCCGCCGGCGCGGTTTCGGGAGCGGACTCCGGTTGGAGCCCGGAGGTTTCGGGTACGGACCGGGGAGAATATACGACAAACAGAACCAGGGATGCCAGGACGCCGGCAAAAATAACTATTCCCGTAAAAAGGGCAATCCGAATACCGTCTTCCGGGGTCAATTGCCTGCGCCGCTTCCGCCTTGAAGCGGCGTTTTTTTTCTTGTTAACCGGCGCGGTTTTTTTCCGTGGGGACTTCTTCACCGCTTTAAGCATACCTTTCGGCAGGACCTTAATCAACAACCTCGCCCTGAAGCTCCCCCGCGAACTGGTAAGCGGGTTCTTAGGTATGTTGTTCTCTAGTGGTGGTTAGACTCAGGGTTTCATACCCTAATAACGCCCTAAAGCTCCCCCGCGTAAGCGGGCTCTTGGGTATGAAACCCTTCGCTGCGAATCAACAACCTCACCCTGAAGGGTACGCTGTGGATTTTACGGGAGTCCGGATCCGGCAAGAAGGCTATTCCAAAAAACGGATTTCCAAACAGCCCCGTTGTTTGTCACATAAGGCTTTCCCGAAACTTCATATTTGGAAAAACTTCATTTTTTTGTCATTTTTTGTTTGACAATTCGTATAACCCGTGGACATAATATTCCTGTAGTTTAAATCTACATTACGGCGGGCGGTAATAAACCCCGGCCTATGCGCATCCGGGCAAATGACCGGATTTAGGCCCCCATCCTGTTTCGGGCTAGGGGGTCTTTCTTTGTCCGTGGGGGTTATACCGCAGGCCGCAACGCTTAAATTGCTTCGTTATAGTACACGGCTTCCCGGAAATCCTGGGCATGTTCGCGGATCTTCTTGAGGGCCTTCATTTCAATCTGGCGGACGGTTTCGGGAGAAATGCCCATCTTGTCGCTTATCGTCTTCAGGGTATGCCGTTCACAGCCGTTAAGCTGGTAACGGTACATGAGGATGCGTTTTTCCCGCTCTTTCAAGCGATCCAGCATGCGAAGGGTTTCATCATGGACGGATTTCCGCATCAGCGCCCGTTCCGGACTGTAGGTATAATCTTCGTGGCTGTCCATCACCGACAGAACTTCATCATCATCTTCCGGGTCTATCTCCAAAGGAATAAGCCCGTTGGTCATACTCAGTATGAGGGCCACCTCTTCCTTGGCAATCCCGATATACTCCGCGATTTCTTCTGTGGTGGGCTGGCGCATGGAGGACTGGCTTAATATATGATAGGCCTTCCGGATTTTACGAAGGACCTCTTCCTTACGGTGAGGCAACCGTATAGGCCGGCGGCGGGTAGACAGGAAACGGGTAATGGCTTGGCGTATCCACCAGTTCGCGTATGTTGAAAACCGGACGTTTTTATGGTGATCGTACTTTTCCGCAGCCCGCATAAGCCCCAGGTTTCCTTCCTGAACAATGTCCATAAATGCGACATCGGAAGTCATATACACGCGGGCGATTTTTACCACAAGCCGCAAATTCGCTTCAATGAGCCGGCGCTTGGCCGTTTCATCACCCTGCTGAATCCGCTTGGACAATTCCAGCTCTTCTTCAAAACTCAGCAACCGAACGGACTTGATCGCGTTGTAATATACCTGCAGAACGTCTTCCGAATCAACCGTTTGTTTTTTGTTCATTCTTCCCACCTTTGGAGGCAGCCTAATTTAGCCCCGCCCAATATAAAGCAATTTCCGTGCCAGGTTTGCAGTTTTTTGGATAGATTTTTCTATCTCTTTGTATTATAAGGAATTACGATTTTGCGGCATTTTCTTAGCCGGTTTTTTGTATGAATTTTTGTACAATGGCGTCATAAAATGCATATAGTAAATTTTACATATTTGAAGTATAGTTAATCCATGGAATATGGCCTTTTAAAAATAGGGAAGTAAGAAGATATGATTGAGTACGTGACGCCGGGCAACATTGACGACCGTATTCTGACCCGGGCGGCGGCTGTTTTGTCTGAAGGCGGTCTTGTGGCCCTGCCTTCGGATACCACCTGGATAACGGCCTGCTCGTTCCATTCCAGGGAGGGGATACGCAGACTCAGGCGGCTCTCCGGGGAACGGGACGAACGGCATTTTACCCTGCTTTGTTCGGACATCTCCCAGTTCGGGGAATTCTGTTCCCTAGATAACAGCCGGTTCCGCGTCATCAAGCGGCTCGCGCCGGGGCCCTACGTGTTCATCCTGAAAACCCTGGGGGGAACGGGGAAAGCCCTGGGACTGCGCAGGCCGGAGTTGGGGGTCCGCATCCCGAATCACACGGTTCCCCTGGCGGTGATCAAAGCCGGGGGAGCGCCCCTTTATTCCATCACCGCGAAACAGAGCATGAGAAGCGGAGACACGGACGAATTCCGGAGACACGAACCGAAAGGGGACGGGGAAGAGACGGAATTTCTCCGGATCCCGGAGGAAGACCTTTTCGAAAGCGCCTGGGAACTTGAGGGGATAGATGATCTGGACCTTATCCTGGACGGTGGAGAGGATCTGTCCCGCACTTTCTCTACCATCCTTGATATGACCGGTGACGAAATCCGGGTACTCCGCAGGGGCGCGGGACCCTGGCCGGCATAAGGACGAACGGCAGGGGTAAGGCGTATATGACAAAACACTGGGTTCGGGTCGTATTCAAACGCAGGATTTTTGTTATCACGATACTGCTTGCTCAAATAGTGTTTGTACTTTTTTTAATCGCCGGGTCCGGCATAATTTTCAGGTATGTCAATCTGGCATTCAGCGTTTTAAGCATACTGGTATGCCTGCATATCATCAATAAAAAAGAAAAAGCGGCCTATAAACTAACGTGGATTTTTATGATCATGATCTTTCCCTTATTCGGGGGGGTCATGTATATCTTTTTCTATTCCCAGTCAAATTCAAAAAAGCTGCGCAGAGCGGTCCAGGCCGGAGACCGGCATTGGCGTCCCTTTAGTATGCTTGCGGGAGACGTGCTTCCGCTCTTAAAGCGGGAAAAAGAAGAATGTCTGCCCCAGGTGCGTTATCTTCAGGAATACGCGGGCTTTCCGGTCTTCCGTCATACCAGGACCGAATACTTCGCTTCCGGAGAGGCTTTCTTTGAGCGCCTGCTTCCGGAACTGGAAAAAGCTGAACACTACATCTTTATGGAGTTCTTCATTATCCGCCAGGGAAAGATGTTTGATCCCATTCTGGAGATCATGGAGCGCAAGGCAAAACAGGGTTTGGATGTCAGGCTTATCTATGATGATTTGGGATGCTTCATGTCCCTGCCGACGGATTTTAAACAGGTTTTGGAAGCGCGGGGAATTCAATGTATTGTTTTTAATCCCTTTATGCCCATACTGACCTCCCATCAAAACAACCGGGATCACCGGAAGATTGTTTCTATTGACGGCAAGACCGCCTTTACCGGGGGAATAAACCTGGCGGACGAGTATATCAACGCTTACGAAAAGTACGGCCACTGGAAAGACGCGGCGATCATGGTCGAAGGGGAAGCGGCCTGGTCCATGACCATCATCTTCCTGCACATGTGGAACCTGGGGAAAGAGAAGAAGGACGACCCCCTGCGTTTCTACCCCTGGAAGGATATTCCCTGCACGATACCCTCGGACGGCTATGTACAGCCCTACGCCGACAGTCCCATAGACGATGAAAATGTGGGCGAGCATGTGTATATACAGATCATCAACAATGCCAAAGAATACGTGTATATCAACACGCCGTATCTCGTGGTGGACGATAACCTTCTTTCCGCCCTGACTCTGGCGGCAAAAAGCGGCGTTGACGTCCGCATCATCACTCCCCACCGCTGGGACAAATGGGTGGTAGCCATCACTTCCCGGTCCTACTACCGGCAGTTGGTCACGGCAGGGGTCAAGATTTACGAATATTCAAGCGGTTTTAACCATTCCAAGACCTTTGTTTCCGACGACAAAGTTGCTACCGTAGGGACCACGAATCTTGACTTCCGCAGCCTTTACCTTCACTTTGAATGCGGGGTCTGGATCTACAAGAGCCGGACCGTTCAGTCGATTAAAGAAGATTTCCTCAACACCATTCCTGCCTGCCACCGTATAACCCCCGCCGACTGCGCCCGCAACGCCGTCCAGCGGTTGCTCCAGGACATACTGCGGGTGTTCGCGCCGCTGATGTAGCGCGTGCTGCGCCAGGCGCGGCTATGGCAAATTCCCGAACGGAACGGTAAACTGAAGTATGCGGAATAAACTTACCATGGAGCTGGCGGTCTGCGGCCTTAACGCGGCGGCGGCGCTGGGGGAACTGCGCCCGGAAACGATCAACCGGCTGTTTCTCCGGGAAGACAGGTTCAAACAATTCGGCGCGGTTTGCAGGAATTTGGCCGAACGGAAGCGGCCCTATAAGATATGCGGCGATGAGGAACTGGAACGGATATGCAAGAGCATACACCACCAGGGGGTGGTTGCCATGATTGAGGAACCGGCGGTGGAGGACGTGAGCCGGGAAGACATAGACCTCTGGGCGGAAGAAGGCAAAACGGGGCTCATCCTGCATTCCGTCGGAAACGACCATAACCTGGGGGCCATAGTCCGTTCCGCCGCCTTCTTCGACGCTCATTTCGTGGTCATCTCCGAAGCGGATGAAGAAGCCCGGCTCACCACCGGCGCTTACCGGGTTGCGGAAGGCGGCATGGAGCATGTGGTCTTCCGCAAGGTACGGGATACCGCCGCCTTCCTGAAACGCCTTGCGCCGCAGGTCGTCACCGTGGGGGCCGTTCCCAGGGCGCGGCTGCGCCTTCGGGACATGGACGCGGTTATTCGGGAAAAAGCCGCCGCGGCGGGCCGTACCCGGCCGGGAATCGCGGTGGTGGTCGGAAACGAGGAAACCGGCCTTCCCCGGAAAGTGGAGGAACACTGCGCCGCCCTGATCCGCATTCCGGGGACCGGCCGCGTCGAAAGCCTCAACGTGGCCCAGGCGGCTACCCTCTTCCTCCACGAACTTTACGAGCGTTAAGCCCGTCCTTACCGGAAATAATGCTTCAGGGGTACTGTTTATGGAAGTGCGTTTTCCGCCGCAATCGCTGTCCGCTGCTTTCGGGGAACAGGACATGAATCTGTCCCGGACCCGGCGGTTCCTCGCCGGCATAGCCGTTCTGCCCCCGATCATACAGGAAGATCTGCCGGTCCTTACGGACATCGCGGCCCTCTGCGCCGGAACGCGGCCCGGCGCGGAGCCGGAGGCGGCCGCCTTATGGGGCCCGGTCCGCCGGGGACTGAACCGCCGCTATCTCCGCATACGTTTTGTCCAGGGCGAACTGGAACGGCTGGATTTTAAGAAAGCCAAACCGGGCGTCATGTTCAGCGATTTTGTTTTCGATCAGATTGATTTTTCCGCATACAAAAAAATTCCGGCGGAGGAATATTCCCTTTATGCACAGGAAGGGCCGGAAGATTTTGAACCTTCGTTCTTTATGCGGAATTTCCGGTTAAGCCGGGACAAGACACGGGCCCTCATCAACGGGGCCTATACCCGCATAGGCGGCTTTTATTACATCAGGCAGGAAAAGATGCTCTCCAATCCCCTGCTCATGTCCATACTCAGGACCCTGCAAACCTCCCTGGAATTCAATCCCCTTTTCACGCAAGAAGCGGTGCGGGATGAATACCGCGCCGTCCTGCGTTCTTTACGCCGCCACGGGGAACCGGAGGGGGATATCGCTTTTCCCCAGGAAGAGGAGGTAAACCGCCTTTTCACCTCCCTGCTCAGGGCCCTTCACGGCGCCGCCATGATACACGGGGAAGGCGTAAAAACGGAACTTACGGCCGTTCAGGAAGAAAACGCCCTTTTGCTCAAAGGCGCCTTCCATCCCCACGGCAAGGCATACACCGTTACTTTAGTAAAGAGCCGCGCGGAGTAAGGGGTAACCCGCAGCGGCCGGTCCCCTACCCCGCCGCCTATTCGCCCCTCTGCACCCCAAAGAGGATGCCCAACTGATTGTTCACCATCAGGGGGGGCTGATGAGTCGCGTCCAGAGTATCGCGCCACAGGCTGCTTTCCGGGTCCACCTTATTCCGGATAATCGCCACCCTCATGGGCAGGTGGACAAATTCGTTGTTGACCAGGCCTATAAGAACCTTGGTCTTCCCGGCCATGGCCGCGTGGACCGCCGCGTTCCCAAGACGTTCGCAATAAATGGAATCATTGGGACTTGCCGGGGCGGAACGGATCATGTAGCTGGGATCTATATATTTAAGATTGATTTCTATGCCTTTGTCCTTAAAATACTCCGCGATCCGGTCCTTCATGTAGGTTCCCGCATCGGCGAGCTTCACATTGCCGCCGGCATCGGTCGTTTTTTCCGTTACAAGCTGATTCTGAAATATGCCCTCGGCTATCAGAATGACCGCGTGGCCCCGCTTGTTAATCCGTTTTTCCAGGTGACGGAGAAACCCCCGGTCTCCATCCATCTCAAAGGGCACTTCCGGAATCAGGACGAAGTTCACCTCGTGGCTGGCCAGGGCCGTGTGGGCGGCGATGAACCCCGATTCACGGCCCATCACCTTTACAAGGCCTATGCCGTTGATCTGGGAATGGGCTTCCATGTGGGCGGCGGTTACCGCTTCCACCGCCTTGGCCACCGCCGTGTCAAAGCCGAAGGACCGCTGGATATACGAAAAGTCGTTGTCCACCGTCTTGGGGATGCCTATCATGGCGATCCTAAGGCCCCGCCTCCCGATTTCTTCGGCGATCTCCAGGGAACCCTTCTGCGTTCCGTCTCCGCCTATGGTAAAAAGAATATTGATGTTCATCCGTTCCAGGGCATCCACAATACGGGAAACCTCTTTGCCGCCGCCGCGGGCGCTTCCTAGCATCGTACCCCCGATCTTATGTATATCATCCACCACATCCGGGTTCAGCGGTATGGGGGTAAACTTCTTATCGTCCTCCAGAAAACCCTGATAGCCGTAGCGAATTCCGGAAATTCTGGTAACCCCGTACCGGTGGGACAGACAACGGACTATAGCCCGTATCACGTCGTTAAGCCCCGGACACAAGCCGCCGCAGCTTACGATTCCGGCGTGAACATGATTCGGCATAAAATATATCTTTTCCCGGGGCCCGGCGCGCTCAAGGACGCCGCTCCTGTCCTCCGGCGGCTGTTTCCCCAGAGATACCCGGACGTTCGGCCGGATAAATTCATTGTCCGTCACGTAGTTGGCAATAAAATCACCTTCGGTCTTGGACATGATGATAGGTGACTCGACATTGCACGGCCCTAATGTCTCAATGGTAAAATCTACAGACGCTTCTTTCTTATTCATGGGTACCCCCTATTCAAAAAAAATATTTCTTTAATTATAATGGATTTTACATGGATAGACAGATTTTGGGAAGCCGTCTTGAAAAAATCGAAACAAAACTCGCCTTTCTGGAAGATTTTCTTTTCCGGCTCCAGGATGAAGTGGTAACCCGGAACGCGGTTATGGACACCCTCAAAACCGAACACGCGGCGATAAAGGAAAAGCTCCTGCAAATGTCCCGGGACCTTGAGGAAATCCCCAACCAAAAGCCGCCTCATTA
>JAIRSL010000158.1 GCA_031255475.1 Treponema sp. | reverse complement strand
TCGTCAACCGCGGACAGCAGTTTAACCGCAACATGCGAGGTAACCGTGGCGGCGCCTACGGTTACCCTGATCGGGATAAGCCTCAGCCGGACCGCCCAGAAATTGGTGGTGGGCGGCGACTTCACCCTTACGGTAACCTACATCCCGGATAATGCCACCGAACAGGGTGTTACCTGGAAGAGCAGTAATTCCGGGGTGGCAACGGTTTCCGAGGGGAAAGTTACCGCCGTGGGTACCGGGACAGCGACCATTACGGCAACATCAACCGCAGACAGCAAAATAACCGCAACCTGCGAGGTAACCGTGGCGGAGCCTACGGTAACCCCGACCGGGATAAGTATTCCCTCCACTTTTACGTTGGGGGTGGGTAGTACTTCCTTCCTTACGGTAACCTATATCCCGGCAAATACCACCGAACAGGATATTACCTGGGGGAGCAGTAATTCCGGGGTGGCAACGGTTTCCAATGGGATCGTTACCGCCGTGGCCACCGGAACGGCGACCATTACGGCAACGTCAACCGCGGACAGTAAAATAACCGCGACTTGTACGGTTACCGTCCAGGCGAGTTATACCGGGGCTGGGGTGAATATCGTGTTCAGCGGGCCTGAAGACGAAATCATCACACTGGAAAAAACGGTGGACGCAAAGGATGCCGTTGTTATCACCGCTCCGGCGGGGTACAGCCGGTATTTGTGGTACGTGGATATATGGCAGCTAGTTGTTACGGATGTCCCGACATTCACCTGGCCGCCCTACGACAACGGTCCCGGGCCGCATCAGGTTACCGTTATCGTGGAAAAGACTGACGGGTCCCATTTCTCAAAGACCCTGACCTACACGGTTGGGTATTAAAAGGCGGAAATCATGAAAAAGAAATTATTCGGATTATCCAAAACCGCTGCGGCGGTTCGGCTTCTGGGGATCGGCCTCCTGTGCTTCGTCTCCTGTACCAATATCCTGACCCCGCCCCAACAGGAGGGAACCGGGGAGAACGGCCAAACCGGATCCGTGCGGATCAGCATCGGGAACGGCGTCCCCGGCGTACGGACCCTACTACCGGAGGCGGTGGAATTCGCGTTTTACCGGCTGACTATTAACACGGTTCCGGCGGGTACGCCAATCACTCACAATATAGATTCCGGTTCATCGGCCACGATACCCCTGGAACCCGGCAACTGGACCATCCATGTGGACGCTTATTCCGATCCTTCAGGAGATGGCAAGGCCGCGGAGGGGGACAGCGAAACTTTTATGGTAATGGCCAATGAAACAACACCGGTGAATGTTACCCTGCGTGCCCTCTCCGCAAACGGGGAAGGGACCCTGTCCGTTAATATTACCGGAGAAGACGTTGGAATTGATGGATGGCTTTATATTTACAAAGGGCCGGATTTTGACATCCTTCTTGACGGCTATCCAATCGACCATTCAATAGGGTTAACTCAGGATATTCCCCTTCCCGCCGGCCGGTACCGGGTGGCGGCTGTAATTGATAATGTTGACAACGATGCATACCAGAGGACGTTTATCAATGAGGTGGCCTATATCTACAGCAATTTGACCACAAACCTTAACCGGGTTATCACCGCCGCCGATTTTGGCGCCCTTACCACGATAACCGGCACGGTCTCTTACCGGGAAAACGGCGTGGACCAATCCGATTATATGATAGCCGTTTTTACGGGCCCGGACCCGCGTTCCGATCGATTTTTGGACAATTTTTATATATCCGGCAGCGACATTCCTAACGCCAACCAAAGCTACGACTACAGACTGTACGTTCCCAAGCCGGATAAGGATATAACTCTCTACTTCTTTATTAGCGGAAACGATGGCAGGGACTTCTTTGTGGACAGCCTGTTCCTCAGTGCGAATCAGACAACGGCGGTCAAAGACATCAGAACAGAACACAACACCATCACCCTGAGCGGGACCATTGCGGTTACCGGGTCCGGAAACGCCCCGCCGGATTACATTTCCATAAGGGCATACCCTGAAAACGAGGACTCCACCTATCCCGGTATGGTAGACGGCGATACCTGGGAAATAACCGGTATTCCTTCGGATTTTTCCGGAACCCTGGGGTTATATGTCGACTTCGAATACAATGGCCTGTACTATAATATGAAGGACGCTTCCTGGACTTCCGGTTCGCCAACCAACGGCATCGCTCTGAATATTCCTATTGTCACTATCACCGGCTCCTTCACCGCCACGGAGAACGGGAATCCCCTTACTGGTAGCGGATGGGATTATATTTCCGCCTACCGGGAAGAAAGGCCGGGATCGGGTGATTTTAATATATACCTAGACGGTTCTTTTAATTGTTCCTGGAGCGGAGATACCTGCACCTGGATTTTCGGTACGGTGGGGATTAACCCGCCGGCAGAGGTAAAGATCGTCATCCTTATTGAGGATAGTATTGGCGGCAGTAGAAAGACGGTCACCGAAACCGTTACCCTGGGGATAGCAGATGTAACGATTCCGCCCAAAGTATACACGTTTAACACCATCACCTTGAGCGGGACCATAGGTACGGTAACCGTCAACGACCAGACCTCGGATTTTGGGCTCTATGCTTACGCCTCCAGCGAATCCGGAGAGTCCTTCTACTACGATGCCACAATAACCGGTAATACCTGGACGATGAGCGGTATCCCCGCCGATATCGGCCCTCTCACCATAGCCATTGAAATGTGGGACGAACAAGGTTGGTATTCGAAAGACATTACCGTCTGGGATTCCGGTTCATCTCCTGAGGGTATCAGTTTGGGGGATGTGGCCCTTACCCTGGATCCCATAAGCGGCACGGTGACCACAGACGGAACAACGCCCCTCTCCGAGGGTGAGCTCTATGTATTCGATGTTCAGAACACGGTACCGAACCTCTCGGATTTGCCAATACCCGAGGGCAGCGCCTGGATTGAGAACGGGAATGTCTCGGGTTATTCCGGCGTTTCATCCGGTTACGTAGTGGTCATTTCGTTTGGGGAGAGCGGGGTCTTCTATTATATTACCGACGGTCCGGTAAGCCTGAGTTCCCCTCTGAACCTTAACCTGTCCGAAATGATTCCGATTCAGGAAGACGATGACGGCGAGGAACCCGGTAGAGATCCACCCCCTAATCCTCCTAAAGCAGAGGAGAACCCGAACGCCCGTAAAACCCTAATACCGGAGGGGTTCAAAAGAGAACGGTTTTGAGCTCCTCCTTTTACGGCCTTTGAAGCGGGGTCCCGGGTTTTCGTTGAGAGCGAAAACCCGGACCTAAAACGGGCAGTGATGCCGGTTTCTCAGCCGTGTAAGGGATAGAAACGGAAATCCTTTTATTCGTGGCGAGGGTTTAATACCCCCGGTTTGCGGTGCGGTTGTTTATCTGTACCGGGGGTAATATGCAAACCCGCTTGTACGAGGGAGCTTTAGGGAGGGTTGTCGATTCTGTATACTTTGTTTGACAATGGAGGCTTTCATTCGTTTGGTTTTGGCCGGACCGGGTACCGGCAAGACATTTACCCCGCCGGCGGACGGTCTGTTTTATCGGAGAAAAAGACCCCCTATTGTTTCCTTCTTCTTCACATCTATGGACGGCGCCGTAATTAGCTTCTTTTTAACACCAAGACGCCGGAACACGGGCATAGTTCAAACTATTCTTAATTTAAGACAATCAATCAAAAAATAATACTATCAAATTTTTTCGATTTTATATAACCTTCTAAAAAAAACCTTTTTCCCGTTTCGTTATGTATGTATTTTCTTATGAAATATGGTAATCTGTCATTTGATATGAATTTTTTGTCCGTTTTGAACCCCTGGAACGCCCCCCTGCGCTATCATGAAACCGTATCCAGCACTATGGACGAATCCCGCAGACTCGCCGCGCGGGGAGAACCTCACGGCACGGTGGTGGTTGCCGATTACCAGGAAGCCGGCCGGGGCCGCGCCGGCCGTTCCTGGAACGCGGATCGGGGGAAAAACCTCTTTTTTACGGTTCTCTTCCGGTACTCCGATATTCCTTCCTTTCCCGGCGCCCTTACCCTCCGCACCGGCCTGGCCGTCTCCCTGGCCGTAGAGGACTTTGCCCCTGTCCTCTCCGGCGCCGTCCTGGTGAAGTGGCCTAACGACATCATGATAGATTCCCGGAAGATCGCGGGCATCCTTACGGAGACGGACGGCAAGACCGTTTACACGGGGATAGGGGTTAATGTGGCCCAGACCGTCTTTCCCGGGGACATAGCCGCCAGGGCCGGGAGCATACTCCGGGCCGTGCGGTTCCGGGATGCCGGGGCTCCGGTTCCGGTACGGGCCTTCCTGCTGGAACGGATACTTGCCCGTCTCCACGCGGAATTCGCCTCCGCCGGGCCCTGGCGGGAGCGCCTGGAGGAACGGCTCTATATGAAAGGCCGGCCAATCCGGTTTGCCGCCGGCGGCGCGGATTCGGATCGCATTGTCGAAGGCGTCCTTGCCGGTATCGGGGCCGGCGGGGAACTCCTTATCATCCCGGAAGGAAAAACCGCGCCGGAAGCCTACGTGACGGGGGAATTGCGGGTGTATCAGGATCCGCCCGCTCCGGGAACATGAGCGGATAAACGCAAAGGAATTTTTTCCCGGCGGGCCTCCGGCTCGGCCGCGTAAACTTAATTCGAATTCCCCCGGTTGTAGTCCGCGGCCGATTTTTCGTTCCATGCGTTATCCGCCGAATATTGACAGGGAGCAAGTATCCGGGCAAAATACAGTAGATTGCGGCGGACAGGAAGGTTGCGAAGAATTGTAATACGGAGGATTGCGAAATTATATGGGTTATGATTTTGAAAAGCAGCATCAAAAAGGCAAGCTCCACGCGGTGGAACGAATCAACCTGTTGCTCGATAAAGGCTCGTTTCAGGAAACCTACGAGGGGGTACAGCAGACTTCCCTGTCGTTCGGTCTTGCGGGCAAAGAGATTCCGTACGACGGCGTCATTACCGGGTTCGGCACGATAGACGGTCAAACGGTTGCCCTCTATGCCCAGGATTTTACGGTGGTGGGAGGCACTCTGGGTAATCTGCACGGCCAGAAGATCGCGGAGCTGTACAAAAAAGCGATTGATATCCGCTGTCCGGTAATAGGCATCAACGATTCTGGCGGGGCGCGTATTCAGGAAGGGGTCAGCGCCCTGGCCGGTTACGGCGATGTGTTTATGCAGAATGTGCGCGCTTCCGGTTATATCCCCCAGATTTCGATAATTGCCGGCCCCTGTGCCGGCGGTGCGGTGTATTCGCCGGGGATTACGGATTTTATCTTTGTCATTGATAAAATCGGCCTTATGTTTATCACCGGCGCAAAGGTAGTAAAAGCGGCGATGGGGATTGAAACGACCGATGACGATCTGGGCGGCAGCATTATCCATGCGCAGAAAAGCGGGGTTGCCCATTTCAGGTATCATGGCGAGGAGCAGTGCTACCGGGATGTAAGAAAACTGTTGTCGTATATCCCCCACCGGATCGGCGATAATGCGCCGGCCCGCCGGTTTCAATTCGCCCAGTCCAAGATCAAATCCATCGGTTCCGTCATTCCGGGCAGCAGGAAACAGGGATATGACATACGGAAAATCATCGACGCCGTTATTGACGATGATCCTTTTTTTGAGGTACACGCCGAGTTCGCGCAAAATATTGTTGTGGGCTTCGCGTATATAGAAGGCAGGCTTACGGGGATAATAGCCAACCAGCCGGCCTGTCTTGGGGGCATTGCGGATTCGGACGCAAGCGACAAGGCGGCCCGTTTTATCCGCTATTGCGACGCTTTCAATATTCAGCTTCTTACCATAGTCGATATACCCGGCTTTGTCCCCGGCCTGGACGAAGAAAAGAAGGGCATCATACGGCACGGCGCAAAGTTGATTTACGCCTACGCGGAATCAACGGTGCCGAAAATAACGCTCATTGTGCGAAAGGCTTACGGCGGCGCGTATATCGCAATGTGCTCAAAACATCTTGGCGCTGATTTTGTGTTTGCCTGGGACAGTGCGGAGATTGCGGTTATGGGTGTTGAGGGGGCTGTAGCGATACTGTTTAATCAGAAACGGGCGGAACACCGGGACGGCAAAGATATTAAACAGTTGCAGGATGATTACGAGAAAACATACATGACGCCGAAGATAGCCGCCGAACGGGGGTACATCACCGGCGTGATTGTTCCCGAAGAAACGCGGCCGAAGATAGCCTGGGGGTTCCGTATTCTGGAATCAAAAAAACCGCGCGGCGCAATCGGCAAAAAACACGGCAACATCCCGCTCTGACGCGAGGGAAGCGCCGAAAACCCGGCCGGATTTTCGGCGCTTCCGCTATATCCTTCTGAATATAAGGCTTGTGTTTATGCCGCCGAAGGCGAAATTGTTCGACATCGCATATTCGGTGTCTATCCCGCGCCCGTCCCCGGTGATGTAATCCAGCGGCCCGCATCTGGGATCGAGTTCCGTTAAGTTGATGTTCGGCGCAAACCACTTTTCCCGCATCATGTTGACGGTAATCCACGCTTCGATGGCGCCGCAGGCCCCCAGCGTGTGGCCTATGTAGTTCTTGATCGTGCTTACGGGAACGGCGCGTTTAAAAATATCGTAGGTCGCCTGGCTTTCCGCGACATCGCCCAGATTTGTCGCCGTTCCGTGGGTATTCACATAACCGATGCGGTTTGGATCAAGGGCGGCGTCTTCAAGGGCCAGGGACATTGCGCGCGCCATCGTGACGCTGTTTGGGTTTGTCAGGTGTACGCCGTCGGTGTTTGTTCCAAACCCCGCGATCTCGGCGTAAATAACCGCGCCCCGCTTCACGGCGTGTTCGTATTCTTCCAGGATCAAGGCCCCCGAACCCTCTCCGACGACAAGGCCGTCGCGGTTTTTATCGTACGCGCTGGGCGTCATCTGGGGTGTGCCGTTCTTTGTGCTTGTGGCAAAGAGCGTATCAAATACCGCCGAGTTGAGTTCCGATAATTCATCCGAGCCGCCGGCAATCATGATATCCTGCATACCGTATTTAATCGCCTCGTAAGCAAGACCTATGGCCAGGCTTCCCGCGGTACAGGCGGTGTTCGTGGTTATAAGCCGTCCCGTTAACCCGTAGAAAATTTCGATATTGGCGGCGCATGTCTGCGGCATCAGTTTGATATATGTCGTGGATTTTATTTTTTTCATGTCCTGAAGGGCTATCATTGTGTAAAAATCCATGACGGAATCAATGCTGCCGCTTGACGAGCCGAACGCGACACCGGCCCGGCCGCCGGCCAATTCCGGCGAACCGTTGAGACCCGCAAGACGCAGGGCGTCATCCGCGGCGGCTGTCGCAAGCTGGGCCACCCTCCCCATACCGCGTGTTTTTTGGCGCGGGTAGGCGGGCATCACAAAATCCACCGGGGCGGCAAGACGCGTATTCATCTGCTTGTACTTATCCCAGTCCTCCATATAACGGACAAAATTTTTGCCTGCCTTTAAGTTCCCGAAAATTTCCCGCCATTCGGAGCCAAGAGCGCTGATAATGCCCCCTCCGGTAATCACGACCCGTCTTTTCATATTGCCGCTCCTTTAAAAAAACATTCGCGGGCCTTTCCCCAAACTGAAGTTCAGGGAAAGCCTCTCAAATAATTTAAGGGTTTAATCTCCCGGAGTCCGCGCCCGCGCGTTCCGCCGCGGGGTTGCCGGTTTCTTATTTCCTTCCCCTGAGTGTTTCCACATTATCAATATCCATCACGGTTAACTGTCCTTTGGCGGACAACGTATCACCGGAATAAACCGCACAGTTAAACGTAAAAATTTTGTCAAGCTGGACTTCTTCAGCAATCTCGATAACCGCCTTATGCGCGATTACCGGATGAAAAAATTCTATATTTGAAACGCTCATAATAACGCCCACTTTTGGCGGTTCGCCCTTCATCCGCGCGCTGAAGCCCGACAAAGCGGAAATGCTCTGGGCCATGAATTCAAACCCGGTCCAGGAAGGTACGCCGCCGAGGTCCGGATCATAGAATATGCACGATGGTTCTATGTCATATTCCGATTTTAACGTCCGTTTTTCAAGATCATACTCAATGATACGCGACAGTAACAACATCTTCCCTTTATGCGGCACCAGCGTAAAAAGTTCGCTGCCTTCAATCATGCTTTACTCCTGTAATCAACAACCTCGCCTAAGCAACCCATTCGGGTTGCCAAGCTCCCCCGCGTAAGCGGGCTCTTGGGTATGAAACCCTTCGCTACGAATCAAGCCGTTCACGGGCGCGGGGAACGAAAGAACGCTTTTCATGATTCATTCCCGCCGGCAAGGAGCGCCCTGACCTTATCAACGAATACGGCGGGACAGGTAAAACAGGATTCGCCGCTCGCAATATCAAACGCCATTTGGGAGCTTTCTCCTTTTGTCGCCTTTTCTCCGGTCGCCGCGTTATAAAGCTCGTATCTTATTTTGATGCAGTTTTCATATTCATCCAGTACGGCCCTGGCGCGTACCCGGTCGCCGTATCGTAAAGGATGCATGTATTTCACCGAAAGGGCGGTAACGGGGAAGGCATAGCCCGAATCTTTCATCTCCATATACCCATAACCGATTTTATCGAGCAGGACGCGGCGGGCAACTTCAAAGAATTTGACGTAATTTCCGTGCCAGACGACATCCGCCAAATCGACATCGTAGAATTCGATTTTAAATTCCGTTTCCGCGCTTAATTTTTTCTGCCGGTTCATTTTATCCGTCTTCCCAAAAATTTAAAGTTTCAACAGTACTGTTTTATCTATACCATTTACCGCAACGGCCCGTATTGTTCCGCCGCGGCCGTGTACGGATGTAACGGCGTCCTGTTTTGTTCGTGCCGAAGAAGTTTAATTCACGTATTCCGTTCAATGTTCCGTCCCCATTAGAATAATACCCGAAGAGAGGGGCAGGCTTTTGTCCGCGCCCGTCATGGTAAAGGAAAGTCTTCTTGCTTCTTCTTTATAGAGCAACTCAAGACGAACGCGGTCTTCCGGTTGAATAATGTTGATGAACTTGAGCTTTTTCAGTTTTGCGGCCCCTATGCCGCATTTAAAAAAACGGGCGGCAAAGCGGATGACGATTTCCGCCTGGGCAACCGCGGGAAGGATTTTAATTTCAGGAAAATGGCCGTTAAAATAATCGCTTTCTTCCGGGACGGAAAATTCAAGAACAACGCGGGAAGGGCTTTCTTCAAGAACCTGTTCGTTGATTTTCATCCGCCCGGATATGCGCGTAAACAGGGCCTCAAGATCGTCCTTCTTTTTCTTACCCTGGGCGTCCAGCGGCATGTTGTCAACGTAGCGCCATCTTTTGGGAAGCACGACCGTCTCAAAAAAACGGGACAGGTAAACCGAAAAGTATTTATTGATCTCGAATTTTTCAGCCCCGGCAAACTGTTTTTTCGCCTTCTCGTTGAGCACGATAACCGCCGCAAGATATTGCCTTTTGCCGGAAAGGGCTATAACGGCGGCGTCAAGGGCCATGCCGGATTCCAGAATGCGGTTTTCCACTTCGGGCAGGGATATGCGTTTTTCCTCGATTTTGACCACGGAATCCGCTCTGCCTTTCAGGAGGAATTTCCCGTTGTCGAGAATTTCGGCAAGATCGCCGGTTGTAAACCCCGCGGGATCTTTGATATAGGGCGACCGCACGACAAGGCGGCCTTCGTCATTCAGAGTAATTTCCGCGTTGTCGAAAGGCGTCCATTCCATGCCGTCCATTGACTGGCGGTAGGCGATGCCTGAAGTTTCCGTACTGCCGTACACCTCAAGGGGCCAAAACCCGAACATGTTTTTTGTTTTTTCCGCCGTCTCTTTCGGCAGCACCCCGCCCGATGTCCATATCCAGGGATCCTTCAGATTGAAGGAAACGTCCGATTCCGCGGCCCGCTTGAGGAAAGACGGAACCGTGACGATCATGTAGGGAACATCATCAAGGCTTTGGAATTCTTCGGGAAAATCTATGCGTTTTCTGCGGAAGGGAACGCCGGCGGTAAAGGGCAGCAATATGGAAAACAAGAGCCCGTAGATATGATGCTGGCTCACCGTAGAGCAAACCTTGCGTTTCAGAACCTCTTCGCCCAACTTTGACAGGACAAAGGCGTTATCCATCTCTAATTCGGTCAGGCGATGACGGACGGCTTTCGGTTTGCCGGTCGTGCCTGAGGTATACATGATTATGCGGGTTTCGTCCGCGTCTATGGGAAAATGCGTCCTGCCCGCCGCGCCCGAACCGGACCCGCTTTCCTGGGCGGAAACCGGCGCGGACAACACGGAAGGTATGCGTATCGCCCCTTCTATGGCGCAGTCGGAAAGAACGGCGGCGCCGTCATGATCGCCGGTAATTTCCGCGATATAATCAGGGCTGATATTGGCGGTTAGAAGTATTTGTTTTTTGCATTGCAGGAGGGCGGTAAAGGCGGTTAAGAAATACCAGCAGTCTTCGGCGTGCAAAAGCCATGTTTCTTTGTCCTCGTTACCGATGGCGGCGCGGAGAACGGCGGTATCCGCAAGAAAATCCTTCCATGTTTTATAAACGCCCCCGGAAAAGGATCCGTCGTATGCGAGGATCGTATCCGGCGGACGCGACAGGGGCGTAAATTTCGAAAGCGGTTCCGCCTTCGGCATTTTTTTAGCGGTTATTTTACGCACCACGAACTCCCCCACAAAAAGAGTACCCATCAGGATATAGGCAAGAAAACCGTTGTACAGCGCCCAAAACACGTCCGATTTGACAAGGGTGAACAGCGCAGCGCCGCAGTTCAGCGTGAAAAAAACGCACCAAACTATCGTTACCTTCCGGCAGTAATCTTCGATGCGTCTTTCCGCAAGCGAACCTTTTATCGTTTTATCCTGCAAAACAGCCATGCGAAAAACAATCGCCGGCCGCTTTACAAGAGAAAAGCCGAAAACAGACAACATCACCACATTGATGACAACCGGATACCATTTTAGAGGTGATAAAAATTTAAAGCGGAAACATAAGAATACGATTACCGGCACCAATACAATACTCAGGACAACCCGAAAGCCCTTTTTATCCGGTCGTTTCAATTATTGTTCCAGCAGCGGAAAAATCACCTCTACAACATCCTGTATGGTTCGTACCTGTTTAAAAAGTTCCGGTCCGAGTTTGCCGGAAATATACGGTTTCAGTTTTACGATGAGGTCCACGGCGTCAATTGAGTCAAGGCCAAGGTCCTCCATTAACAGCGACTCCGGCCGCACCGCGTCCGCCTCAAGCGCAAATTCCGCGACCAGGACTTCCTTGATCTTCGCGAATAGTTCTTCAGTGGTTTTTATGGCCGTCATCTTTACCCCTTGCCCCCGTTTTCTGAAACAATATAAGCTGCCAGTGCGTCTACGGAGGCGAAATGCCTCTTGTTATCTTCATGTTCCGCCGGGAATTTGACGCCGAACTTCTTCTTAAGGGCAATGCCAAGCTCCAAAGCGTCTATTGAATCCAGTCCCAGCCCGCTCCCGAAAAGGGGTTCGGAATCGATAATCCGCTCCGGTTCCATGTCCTCAAGCTCCAGAGCACCGATAATGAGCTTTTTTATCTCCAGTTTAAGTTCATCCATAATTTCAAGTAATATATATTAGAAGTGATTTCTTTGTCAAGATTTTTTTTCGGATATTGTTAGAAGCCGCCGGGGAAAATTTTGCGCTTTCAACCCGCATATATTGATTCGTAGCGAAGGGTTTCATACCCAAGAGCCCGCTTATGCGGGGGAGCTTGGCAACCCGAATGGGTTGCTTAGGCGAGGTTGTTGATTCGATCCCGTCATGACGCACGGCTGCCGGAAAGCCGTTATTTTTACGAAAAGACTATAAAGAAAAATTCCGTTATACCGATATTTAAATTGTCGGGGGTATAGTTCCCCTCCCAAATCACTATACTTCCGATTGCCTCAAGGGCAGGGCCGGTGCAACAGCCGGCCTTTTTATTTTTTTCCTTTCTATTGTTGAAAACGGGTAATAACGCCCCCGGTACGGGAAGAAGAACCCCCGTGGTATAGGATATGTAAACCAGGACTCTGGTCCGGCATCTTCGAGTCCCCCGGCAATCTCCGGACTACAATCCCGATATCCTTTGTAGTCCGGATAGAAGGCGGATAACGATTTGCTAATTTGCGAGGGCTGGAGGGCCCCTCTCCTCCCCGGTGTCGTTCGTTTTGAATAATTGTCTCAAAAGCGATGATCTGATCAATCCCGGCCTGTTTCATGATCGTATTTGCCATGTACCGGGATTTTATTTCACCGTCTACCGGAAAATTCTGATTGGTGATAGGGGCTATACCACATGTTATGAGCACCCTTGCCGTGCCGCACAAAATAACAGCCATGTTCCGACAGTTTCTTCCACACCTTCTTTTCCTACTCCGCCATTACGCCACCACGGAGATCCGATCCACCTTGAAATGAAGCCGGATATTGTTATGGGGTTTCCCGTTCGATTCCAGTATCTCAGAGGCCATGTACCGTACCCGTTCCATGAGTACATCCAGAGAACCGGATTCCAGGGCGAGCGGAATTTCGTCATTTACCGCGACCCACACCCGCGCCTCCTCATCCCAGGTCAATAAAACGATGTATTCGTTTATGGTCGTCATATCTCCTCTCCGGTGTCGTTCATTTTTCAGGGGTTATATCATTCAGTGTAAGGGCTATCTTTGTAGAATCCGTAATAAAGACCAATTCACATTCAAGAAACGCCGCTATTTTTACCAGGTCTTCCCCGGAATAGCTATCACGGTAAAACTTGTTGCTGAGGGCCTGTACGGATATTCCCAAATATTCCGCAAGCCCGGAATTACTCTTGCTCTTCAGCTTTAACAGTGTCTTTACCTTATCCGAAATAGCCATAAATCCCCCTACAAAAAACAATCAAAAAAGTGAAAAACACTTCATTTTATAGTCATATACGAAATAAAGGAGATAGAAACCACGAATTACAGGGAAATCAAGGCAAAGGTAATAAAGATAGGGAATAGACTCTCAAGCCGCATGGATCACCAGGACGCATTCATTCAAGCGTGGGTAATTCCTTGCTACATAAGCAATTAGGAATTGGACGATACTGGATTTGAACCAGTGACTTCTACCGTGTGAAGGTAGCACTCTCCCGCTGAGTTAATCGTCCCAAAAACATACCGGGATTGTCAAACCGTAATCTACGGTGACTTCTTACAAGTATTTATTCTACTTCCTGACTGCCGGTGTGTCAAGCGCTTGATTCGTAGCGAAGGGTTTCATACCCAAGAGCCCGCTTACGCGGGGGAGCTTTAGGGCGTTATTAGGGTATGAAACCCTGAGTCTAACCACCACT
>JAIRSL010000090.1 GCA_031255475.1 Treponema sp. | reverse complement strand
GCTTGCGATTCGCTGTATTTTCAACGTTTAAAATCCCTGGGGATTGGTTCCTGGGACAAAACCGCGCTCCAGTTTGTCGTTCCCAGGGGGATGATGACGGAAGCCCTTGCCGCAACCTTCGTGAATGACGGGCTTGTCGCGGTGGAGATCGGCAAGGATCCGGTAATGCCGGCGGCCGTCCACGGTCTTTTTGACGGAGGAAAATCGCGGCTTCCGAAACCCCGGCCGCCTGTCCCGGAAAATATTCCCGCGGTTTCTCTCGCGGACGCGCCCGAACCCGGCCGGAATAAAACGGCTTACTTCTCGCCTTTCTGGACCGAACAGCTTGAAACAGTATTACACGCGCGTAAATACAGCCCCCGTACCATAAACAGTTACCTTCACTACAACCGCGCCTTCTGCAAATTTGTGTCAAAAACCCCGGAAGAAATCGCCGGCGACGATGTCAGCCGTTACATTGCCCATCTCGACAGAACCTCTAAATTTTCGGCTTCAACGATGAACATGGCGATTAACGCCCTCAAGTTTTTTTATCACCGGGTGATGAACAACGACAAGGTGAAAGAGCCCCGCCGCCCCCGTTCCGACAGGAAACTGCCCATTGTTCTCTCCAAGGAAGAAATAGAACGCCTGCTGAACCACGAGTCGAATCTGAAACATCGCCTGCTTCTGATGATAACCTACTCTTCGGGTCTCCGGGTAAGCGAGGTGGTTGCCCTTAAACCCTCGGATGCCGATCTTTCCCGGAATGTTTTGTATATCCGTTCCGCGAAAGGCCGCAAAGATCGTTTCGTAATGCTTTCCGACCGGGTTAAAAAATACCTTAAGGAACTCAATCTCTGCCCCAAAGAACTCACCTGGCTTTTCCCCGGCGCCCGCCCCGGTTCCCATCTTAGCATCCGATCCGCCCAGCACATCTTTGAATGCGCCCGCGTAAAAGCCGGTATAGAAAAGCCCGTCTCCATCCACAGCCTGCGCCACGCCTTTGCCACCCACCTTCTGGAAAACGGCTCCGACATCCGCTTCATCCAGAGCCTCTTGGGACACAGCTCCGTCCGCACCACCGAACGTTACACCCACATTGCCCGCCGGAGCGCCCTCTGCATCCAAAGCCCCCTCGATGCCTAACAGCCTGTCGCGCCTGCGGGTTTTGAGGAAATCCGCCCGAAAGGCCGCCGCGTCGGCCGGCGCTCATACCCAGCCCAGGCGGCATTCCCCTTTCTCCGCGAGCCGGGCCAGAATCCGCTGGGGATGTTTGAACTTGCCCAGAAAGATCATGGCGGCGATGATGTAGGGCTTGTAGCCGGCCTGCTTGTAGAGGAGGGAGCGGTAGCGCTCAAACACCGGGGCGGCTACTTCCCCTTCCTTGCAGCTTAGCCCGCTGATATCCGCCGGGAGGCAGTGCAGGTAAAGGGCCTTGCCGTCCCTGGTGGTCTTCATCAGATCTTCTGTGCATTCCCAATCCTTGTGGGCCCCGTTCTGGGCGAGGAGTTCTTTTTCCAGCTTCTCGATACCCTCAAGATCCCTGTTGCCGTACAAATCGGTCCGTTTCTCCATGGCCGCGTAGGGAGCCCAGCTCTTGGGGTACACGATATCCGCGTCCGCGAAAGCCTCTGCCATGGACAGGGACTTGCTGAACGTTCCGCCGTACCTGGCGGCGTTCCCCTCCGCCACTTTTTCTACACTGCTCATGATCCCGTAGCCCGGGGGATGGGCAAGGGCCACTTCCATGCCGAAACGGGTCATGAGACCGATGACCCCCTGGGGCACCGAAAGGGGTTTCCCGTAGGAGGGGGAATAGGCCCAGGTCATGGCGATCTTCCTGCCTTTAAGGTTCTCCACTCCGCCGAAATGGTGGATGATATGGGCCATATCCGCCATGGTCTGGGTAGGATGATCGATATCGCACTGCAGGTTTACTACCATGGGCCGCTGCTCCAGGATCCCCTCCTGATTGCCCTCCCACACCGCCTGGGAGAGCGCCCGCATGTAGGCGTTTCCCTTGCCGATGTACATGTCGTCCCGTATGCCTATCACATCGGCCATAAAGGACACCATATTCGCCGTCTCCCGGAGGGTTTCCCCGTGGGCTATCTGGCTCTTCCCCTCGTCCAGATCCTGCACCGCAAGGCCCAGCAGGTTGCAGGCCCCGGTAAAACTGAAACGGGTCCGGGTGGAATTATCCCGGAACACCGAAATCCCCAGGCCGCTCTGAAACACCCTGGCGGAAAGATTGTTCTCCCGGAGGCGGCGCAGGGCGTCCGCCACGGTAAAAACCGCGCTTATCTCATCGGCGCTTTTCTCCCAGGTAAGGAGGAAGTCCTCTCCGTAAAGGCCGCCGAAATCGAGGCCGTCAAGCCGTTTAATAAAATCATCAATACCGATCATGATTAGTTTTACTCCTTGCCCAGGTAGATAGAGGGGATGGCGGCGTATACGGCGGCGCACTTTACCAGATCCCGCTTCCAGGTTATTTCGTTGGGGGCGTGGGCCTGGGCCTCCTTGCCGGGCCCGAAGCCTATACAGGGGATCCCTTCCCGGCCCATGATCGACACCCCGTTGGTGGAAAAAGTCCACTTGGCGATCTTCGGTTCGCCCCAGAGCTTCCGGTAGGCCGTTGCCGCCGCCTGAGTCGCCCGATGATCTTCCGGAATGACCCATGCGGGGAAGTAACAGTCCGTGGGATACCGGAGTCCGGTGTAACTGGGGCTGTCGTACCTGTACATGGTAACTTCCGCCCTGCAGCGCCGCACCGAGGGAAGGGCCCCTATCTCCTCCAGGGCGGACTGATAGGTTTCGCCGGCGGTAAGCCTCCGGTCAATGGAGATAGCGCACATGTCGGCCACGGCGCAGCGGCTGGGGGAATTGTAGAAGATCTGGGACACCGCCAGGCTGCCCTTTCCCAGGAAATCATCGTGCTTAAGCCTGCCGTTTAGTTCCTTTACCTCCTCGATGATCTCCGCCATCTTGTAAATGGCGTTATCCCCCCGTTCCGGGGCGGAGCCGTGACAGGAAACCCCCTTCACCTCCACCCGGATCTCCATCCGCCCCCGCTGCCCCCGGTTGATGTTGCCGTCGGTAGGTTCGGTGATCACCACAAATTCCGGGCGTATCTTGTCCTCATTGATGATGTACTGCCAGCAGAGGCCGTCGCAGTCTTCCTCCTGCACCGTGCCGCTTACCAGAACCTGGTACTCGCCGGAAAGAAGCCCCAGATCCTTCATGATCCTGGCCCCGTAGACGGAGGAGACGATGCCGCCAAGCTGATCCGAGGAACCCCGGCCGCCGATCTCAGTATCGTTCTCGTAGCCTTCGTAAGGGTCGAATTGCCAGTTGCCCCTTTCACCGGTTCCCACCGTATCAATATGGGCGTCAAAGGCGATAAGGGTCTTTCCCGAACCCATGTAAGCCAGGACGTTTCCCATCTTGTCCACTTCCACCCGGTCAAATTGCAGGGCTTCCATCTCTTTGACGATCCGCTCAATCACCGGCCCCTCGGTACAGCTTTCCCCGGGAATCCTGATAAGATCCCGCAGGAACCTTACCATATCTTTGGAATAGCCTTCGCTTGCCGCCTTGATCCTGTTAAAATCCATAACCGCTCCTCCCGGCCCTAGGGCCGGATATTTCGCCGCCCGAATTCCTCAATCAAAAGCCCCATGTCCGCGGGGATGCTGATGGGCCCGGCGGATTCGGCGGCGGCTTTTTGGGCGCCGGCCACATCCTTAAGCCCGTTGCCGGTTACCACCGATACTACCAGGGCGTCTTCCGGGATAAGCCCCCCCTCCGCGGCCTTCCTGAGTCCCGCGAGGCCGGTTACCCCGGCGGGTTCCCCGAACACCCCGCTTGCGGCCCCCAGGAGCCTCATGGCGGAAAGGATCTCCCGGTCGCTCACATTCACCGCGATGCCCGACGATTCCCGGATCGCCCGGAGGGCCTTTTCCCCGTTCCGGGGCATCCCCACAGCGATACTGTCGGCGATGGTGTTTTCCTCCATGGGCTCCAGGGCTTTCCCGGTCTCAAAGGCCCGGTTCACCGGACAGCAGCCCTCGGCCTGGACGCTGATAAGCCGGGGCAGTTTATCAATAAAACCAAGGGCGTA
>JAIRSL010000088.1 GCA_031255475.1 Treponema sp. | reverse complement strand
GTAATACCCTTGTATTTACGCAGGAAGGCATAGACCTCATGGGTCTTCCCGTATCCCGTACCGGCCACCACCGCCACTACGGGGCTTTCCACCGCCCGTTCCAGCAGCCTCTCTATCTGAGGCCGCTCCAGGTAAACCTGATTCCGCGGGACCGGCGGAACATTGCTGTGAAAAACTGTATCGGACACCGATTTGCCTCACCTTAATCAATCAGGAAAGCAATTAGTTGAAATCTGAAAACTTTAAGCGGACCTATTTTATTACTTTCTTCTGAATTTTGGTAATATATTAGTATATTAAATTGATTACCCTCCGGTGTCAACTCCTCTTCCTTATATTTTCCTACAAATTTCGGAGAAACTCAATGAATTTTATCCCTTGTAGACCGGGCCGGACGGGGATGACGGACCGAATTTTGTTAGTCTGAAAGAATTTTGTTAAATTTTACAAACTCTCTATTGACATAAAAGTTAGCTAATGCTATCTTTTCCCCATTCTTGTTAGTAATTTCTAACTGGGGGGTTGAGAATGCATAAAAGGATGATCGTTCCCGTTCTGGCACTGTTGTGCCTTTCCCCGGTTTTCGCCGCTTCGTGGTTCGATGCGGAAGAAGAAATGCGGCTTGTCCTGAGCGATGCCTACTACCGCTATATATCGGGAGACGCCGGGGGCGCCGCGGCGCTGATAGACACCGTCTTTTCGGAGTATCAACGATCAGGGTTTGAAGAGCAGGTCAGGACCGTAATCTCCGAAGAACGGGCGCAAAACATAAAAGACTGGTTTGATTATGTAAAAACATCCATGATGGCCGGCAAAACCCAGCAGGAGATGCGGCAGATTCATAACGAGCTTCTGCACCTGCTGCGGGTTACCGCGAACCGGCTTGACGGGAAAGAGGAACCCGCGGCGGCGGCGCGGAACTGGACAAAGATAGCGGGCGAGATGGTCGCCGTTCTGGACAAGGCCGACGCCCTCTACCGTTCGGGAGATCCCAAGGGCGCAAAGGATCAGGTAGATATAGCCTACTTTCGGTTCTACGAAAAAGCGGGGTTTGAAAAAATCACCATGAGCAGAATCTCCGGTGCCAGGGCTGCCCAGGTGGAATACCAGTTCAGCGCCGTAAAAAAGGCCATAACCAACCAGGCGGCCCGGGAAGAAGTGACGGCCGGGCTTGATACCCTGGCGGCCTACCTCCGGGAGGACGCCGGCAGGCTTGACAGCAGGGCGGAAAGCGCCATTGTGGTTTTCCTGAGTTCCCTTCTCATCATAGTCCGGGAAGGTTTTGAAGCCATTATCATTGTTGGGGCGATCATCGCCTACCTCCTTAAGAGCGGAAACAAGAAGCGTATTCCGCCGGTGTACTGGGGTTCCCTCATTGCCCTTGGGGTAAGCGTTGTCATGGCCTGGATTCTGAACCGGATCACCAGTGTTGCCGGAGGGCAGAACCAGGAGATCATCGAAGGGGCCACCATGCTCCTGGCGGTGGCGGTGCTGTTCTATGTCAGCAACTGGATGGTTTCCAAGGCCGGGGCGGAAGCCTGGACCGGCTATATAGAGGGTAAGGTCAAATCGTCAATCACCGGGGGCAGCATGTTTTCCCTGGCCTTTGCCGCGTTTCTCGCGGTTTTCCGGGAAGGGGCGGAAACTATCCTCTTTTACCAGGCCCTGCTGGCCGGTACCGAAACCTATACCAGCATGATATGGCTGGGGCTCGGTATAGGGACGGTTCTCCTGGTTATCATCTACATATTGATCCGGGTATTGAGCCTCCGCCTTCCCTTAAAACCCTTTTTCCTGGGGACGAGCATCCTGCTCTTTATCATGTCCGTTACCTTTGCCGGCAACGGCGTAAAGGAACTCCAGGAGGGAAACGTCATTGGGGTTACCCCGATTTCGGGAATCGCTTCTATTGATATTCTGGGGATTTATCCCACCCTGGAGACCCTTATCCCCCAGCTTGTCCTGCTTGCCCTTACCGCCGCCGCCTTCATCATCCAGGTCAGGCGGTGGAAGGCTAAAAAAATCCCGGCGTCCGGCGGCGCGGGAAAACTTGTGCGGCATTAACTCTGGCCGTTGGGCTATGAGAAATTTTTATAAGGAGTAGTACGATGAAAATCAGAAAACTGATGGTACTTCTTTTGATTGCGGTATGCGCTTCCGTCGCTTTTGCCGGCGGCGGGCAGCAGGCGGGCAGCAGGCCGGCCAGCATGGTCAACCCCGGCGAAGAGGCCGGTTTTGAGGAATTCCCTCTGGGGGATGACTTTGAACTGGGGCCCCTCAACGTGGCGGGGGTTTATTTCCAGCCGGTGGACATGCTGCCCGCGGATGCCGGGCTGCCCGCGTCCCAGTCGGACATGCACATGGAAGCGGACATTTCCGCCCTGGAAAACGATCTCGGCTACGGGGTGGGGGATTTTGTACCCAACCTGACGGTCCGGTACGAGATCATCAGGTCTTCCGGGGAAATGGCGGAGGGCACTTTTATGCCCATGAACGCCAGCGACGGCCCCCACTACGGCGCCAATATCAAGCTGCCCGGCGTTGGAGGACCCGGTACATACACGGTGCGTTTCTTTATCCAGAATCCTGAAGCCCAGGGCTATGTCCTCCATGTGGATCAGGAAACCGGTGTTCCCGGCAGATTCTGGGCCGCTCCCCTGGTGGCGGAGTGGACGGTAGATTACGCCGGTCCGGCCTGGTAAAAGGTCGTCCGGCAGATGGAAGCATGATCGCGGGGCCAAAACCCGCGATCCATGGCGGATACGGTTGACCGGGAAAGCGGTTTCAGAATCCGGTATTTTGAAGCCGCCTTACC
>JAIRSL010000064.1 GCA_031255475.1 Treponema sp. | reverse complement strand
ATAGCCCCGCCTGAGGAGTAGAGCAGGAGCAGGGTTCCCGGCGCGGCGCTGAGGGCGCCGCTTTCCCGGTCCCAAAAGAGCCGGACCTTCAGTTCCCGCAGCCGGCCCCGTTCCCCCTGCCCCGCCAGCATCTTCAACACCCCCTGGTAAAGAGGCCGGGACAGCCCGCGGAAAATGTAAAAGCCCCGGAGGAGCCGGTAGAGTTCCTCCTCGTTCCGCTCCTTTTCCACGCAGAGGGCCAGGATAAGCTGGGCAAGGATGTCCAGGGGATTTTCGATGGGACGGGTTTCCTCGATCTCCCGCTCCCGGATGGTCCCCGCCGTTGCCGCGGCCAGGAGCAGATCCATGCCGTAAAAGGGGAGGAGAAGCCCCCGGCTTTCCCTCCCCACCCCGTGGCCCGAGCGGCCGATCCGCTGGAGCGCGGCCGCCGCCGAATGAACGCCCCCGGCAAGGATCACCTCGTCAACGCTGCCGATGTCGATCCCCAGCTCCAGGGAAGAGGTTGCCACCACGCAGGGGAGACTGCCCTCCGCCAGCCGCCGTTCCACAGCGAGGCGCAGTTCCTTCGCCAGGCTCCCGTGATGGGCGAAGGCCACGGTTCGGCCCGCCTCTTCGTTGAGAACGTGGCACAGGGTCTCCGCCCTCCTCCGGGAACCGGTAAAGACCAGGGTCGTCCGGTTCAGGCCGATCCGTTCAAGGATCTTCCCGGCAATGATACGGTAGCGCCGCCGGTAATTTTCCCCCGCTTCCCCTGTTTGGAGGGCAAGGCTCTCCTCCTCCGAATACTCGACGGCAAGGCCGATCTTCTTCTCCGCGTGAGGCGCGATGATACGGACAGGCCGTTTTACATAGCCTGGAACACCCCCTTCCCCCTCCGCTCCCTCCGCCTGCATGAGACCCCCGGCAAATTCCGCCGCCAGTTCCGCCGGGCGCACTGTGGCGGAGAGGATCACCCGCCGGAACTCCCCCGCCTCCAGGGCGAGCCGGTCTATCTGGCAGGAGAGGACGCTCCCCCGCTTGGGTCCCAGGACGCTGTGGATCTCGTCGACGATCAGGTAACGCACCGAGGACAGGATCTTCCTGCCCCGGGGGTTGAGGAGGATGATGGCGAAGCTTTCCGGGGTCAGGGCGAGGATCGACGGGGGACTCCGGTAGAAGCGCCGCCGGTCCGCCTGTGCCGTGTCCCCGGAACGGGTCTCCAGGGTGATCTCAGGCAGCGCCTCCCCGGCGGCGGCGAAGAGGGCCCGTATCCCTTCCAGAGGCCCCGCCAGGTTCCGCCTGATATCCTCGTTCAGGGCCTTGAGGGGGGAGACGTAGAGAACCGAAAGTTCCCCGGCGGGATAGATCCCCCGGGCAAGCCGGGAAAGGGCGGGGAGAAAGGCCGCCAGGGTCTTGCCGCTTCCCGTGGGGGCCAGGGCAAGCACATGTTCCCCCCTTTCGATTCCGACCCAGGCTTCCTCCTGCACCGGGGTGGGTTTCCCCAGGGTTTCGGTAAACCAGGCGTTGATCAGGGGATGGAAGGGGAGAGGCATGGTTAAATATTTACAGGCAGGAAAGGGCTGTCAAGCCTCCCTCAGGATAAACCAAGATAAACACGGGAATGAAAAACAACCACAACGGCAGGAACACCACAAACAAAACAAGGCCCCAAAGGCCGGGAAACGGTTTATAGTATATAGTCTAGAGTGAGAAGTATAGAGTGAGGAGTACATAGTACATAGTACATAGTATAGAATCTGTAGTAGATAGATTATGGTATTGAGTACAGAGTACAGACCAAGTATATAGATTTAAAAATTTCACCACCAAGGCGAAGAAGGCGCACGAAGGGGGGACAGAGCGCTTCTTCATTCCTTCGTGTTCCTTTGTGCGCCTTCGTGGTAAAAATTCTTCGTTCCCAGTTGTCTGTCCCATATTCCTCGGTTGCCAATCCCGCGGGGAACAAGCTGACACTGGTGGGAACTGATAATGGCGCAGGTAGTCTTCGTCTTCCTGCCGGAGCGGAGCTTGTCGTAGCCCAAGGGGCGATCCTGACGGTTACCGGTAACAATAATACTCTCGACGCTCTTTCCGGGGGAGTGATTAGGAATGAGGGGACGATTGACCTGGGCGCTAATGGACTGGTCCGGCTGCATCAAGGGGAGGTTTACAACGATAGTGTAATCCAGACCAGCACGGCGACCGATTTAGAGCTGCTCCTCGGGCTTTCCTCAAGCCCCGGGAAGACCGGGAAGATTGAGTACAGCGGAACGACTGGTTCGCTGGCGGGTACCGCGGTGTTTGTACAAAAGCTTTACATAAAGAAAGCTGGTACTGGTAGTAAACTTACCCTTAATGAATCGATAAACGCCGTAACCGGCGCATCGGGGACAAATATCTACATTGAGGAAGGTTGTACGCTTGAACTGGCAGCGACCGTCGCGGCTATTGGGACCATGGTTGAGAACAAAGGCACAATTGAGACGAAAATGACAACCACGGCTCTAAGTAGTTTAAATCCTGCGGTTACGTCTGTCTCAGCACTGACGGCTATTTTCGCCTCTATGGACAACAAGGGCCGTGTTTTGGCAAGCGGTGCAATAACAGATTTGGACGCGGCGTTTGTTATTCCTGCTAATGTTGAGCTTGAGCTTAGCGCCGCGAGTACTTTTACGACTGGCCCCGGTGGTGATCTCACCATCGAGGGGAAACTTATCATAGGAAGCAGTACTACCGGCTTCAGCCCCAATGGAGACGTTCATGTAAAGGGCACCCTTGAGATAGCGGGCTCCGGCGTATATGCAAGCGCAACCGGAAAGTCTCTTGTAATTTATCCCACGGCCAAATTCGAGGGGGCAGGCGTGATTAAGCCCGCTACGGCTGGCGATCTGTTTATCAAGGAAAGTGAGGGCCCCTCGGAGCCTGTTTATGGGATCGCTACTACCAGTGGTATAACGGGCGATGATTTTTCAACGGCGATGTCGGACGTACTTGGCGCCACAGAGCTTTTTGAGAAAAAGCTGGAGGGGGAGCTTTACGGCACTGATGACCACAAATGGGTCGGTATTGTAACGGCCACCGCGAATAATGCAACGGATGATTATATTGTCTTTAGTCAAACCTATGGCAGCGATCCGAATACCTACTTCAAGTTTCCCGATGGGGTTGACGTTTCTGATGCTGTTAATGTCTTTAATAGGCCCGCGGGGGTTCTTCCCACGAACATATTAGATCCTTCGGGCATCACATTACAGGTAGATGTTAATGGGTTGTATTTAACGCTTAAGGATAGCAAGAAGACTACTGGGACTTCAAAAGGTGGTACCCTTGAATTCACTTCGGTGAGATTTGAGTAGGAGGGGTTCGTTGGACCCCAATTGCCGGCTTTTTACATCTACATTAATACGGAACAGTAGTAGGACT
>JAIRSL010000058.1 GCA_031255475.1 Treponema sp. | reverse complement strand
GCGGGAGGGGCAGCCGGTATCGCTGCGGGGGCGGCTGTCGGGGCCGCCGTGGGTTCCGTGGTGCCGGTTTTGGGAACCGCCGTGGGAGCGTTGGTTGGAGCCGGGGTCGGAGCGCTCGGCATGTGGCTCGGAGGCAAGGCGGGGCGGACTGTTGGTGCGGCTGTCGGCGGGGCCGTTGCGGGTGATGACAAAGATGCCGCCCAATCATCCGAAGCCGTCTATAGCGTTTCTGTAGCGGCGCTTCCTATAGAATCGCAGGGAACTCTCGGCATTTATCGAGAAACAAGATACCGAGACAGCCCTCGTCCGGTGAACGATTTGATAGTAACGCCCCAGGGCCAATTCAGTACCCATCCTGACGATTATATTCTCGCCATGAAAAACCCCGCCGCGCTGATAAACGCCGGAATAACAGCGGTCAGCAATCAATACCAAAATTTCCAGGGAGCGCCGGGGCTTGTCCAAGACGACGCAAATATCACCAGCCCCCGTCCGGTGAACGATTTGATAGTAACACCCCAGGGCCAATTCAGCGCCCATCCTGACGATTATATTCTCGCTATGAAGAACCCCGCCGCGCTGGTCAGCGCCGGAGTAACAGCGGTCAGCAATCAATACCAAAATTTCCAGGGAGCGCCGGGGCTTGTCCAAGACGACGCAAATATCGCCAGCCCCCGTCCGGTGAACGATATGATAGTAACGCCCCAGGGCCAATTCAGCGCCCACCCTGACGATTATATTCCCGCCATGAAAAACCCCGCCGCGCTGGTCAACGCCGGAATAGCGGCGGTCAACAATCAATACCAGCATTTCCAGGGAGCGCCGGGGCTTGTCCAAAACAACACAAATACCGCCAGCCCCCGTCCGGTAAACGATATGATAGTAACGCCCCAGGGCCAGTTCAGCGCCCATCCCGATGATTATATTCTTGCCATGCGAAACCCCGCAGCGTTGGTGAACAACGAGGCACGGAACGAGGTACACTCAGTTGGGAGCGTTCCCCAGGCTGTTCCCCCGGTAGTGGTAGACGGCGAAATTGAATTGAAGAGCGAGCTTATCATTGATGACAAAGGCTACCGGTTACGGCAGGCGGTTGGGAAAAATACCACCCCCTATAAATTCGCCGTAGGAAGCGCGAAAAACGCGAGGCTGGTACAATGAGCGCCAACGCGCAATTTGATGCGTCCCTGCCCGCGCCCTATACAGAAAACTGGCGGGAAGCCTACCGCGCCGACAGCAGCGAAAGCCCCCGAATGGCAAGTTACCAGGCTCCGGGGGGCGAGGCAATACCCTTCATACAGAAAAGTTTCTGTTTTTCCGGGGGGCAGTCCCAGGACACAGCGGAGTATCCCTTCGGCGGCCTCTGGTCAAACGAGTACCTTAACGAAAAGCCGCAAAGTTTCACCGTGGAAGGTTTTCTGCGTGGCCCCGCTTATATCGCCCGGCGTAACAAATTGATAGAAGCGCTGCGTGTTCCTACTAATGACGATGACCCAGGTTATATTGATTTGCCCTTCTGGGGCAGGTTTCCGGTGGTGGTGGGTGATAATTATGAGGTCTCCGAAAACACCGAGGAACAGGGGCAATGCACGGTTTCAATTCCTTTTATACGCGCCGGGGTCAGCATTACTGACCGTGTTGAAGCGCTGCCTCCCGCCGAAGTGCAGTTTGAGAACGCGGCGGTGAATTTGGAGGCCGCCGCTATAGATGATTTTGAAAAAAAACTCCCCAACAGCCGGTTGGATATTATTACGTTGCGGGCAGGTTTTGGACAAATAAAAAACAGTCTCCTTGGGATTATCGGCAGGATACAAGGCGCGAGGACGGCTTTGGATGCCATGACTGCGGAAGTCATCGGGATAATCAATCTTATAAACCAGGGTATCCGTGCTCCCGGGGAACTGGCCAAGGCTTTTTTTAACGCCGGAACTTCTATGGTTGGCGGTATTCTGGAAATAAAAAATAGTATCGCCATGTATGGGCGGAAAAGCAACAGGGCGTCTGGTAACAGTGGCAACGGATCGGGAACCGGGGGGTCAAACGGCAGCGGAGGATCGGGGTCTGGGGGATCGTCCGGCAATGGCGGTTCATCCGGCAACGGCGGCAGCGGATCGGGAACCGGAGGGTCAGACGGCAGCGGAGGATCAGGGTCTGGGGGATCGTCCGGCAATGGCGGTTCATCCGGCAACGGCGGCAGCGGATCGGGAACCGGAGGGGCAAACGGCAGCGGAGGATCGGGGTCTGGCGGATCGTCCGGCGCTGGTTCCGCTTTTACCGTCCCAGAGCTTCCTCCGCCAGACAATGAAAAGAATACCCTTGTGCCTTTTTTATCGGCCAGCGCCTATACCTTGCCTATCGAAGCGGCTACCGTCAGCCAGGACGCGACAAAAGCGGCGATTGAAAATCTTTATCGGACAATGGCTTTTCTGGCGGCGGCCCGGATCATCGCAAACATGGATTCGCTTACCTATAAAAAGGCTGAAGGCTATTGGCGGCTTGTAAAAAAGCTGGAGGAGAGCATTGACCAGGAAAATCCGGCAGTCTATGCCGCTGTGCGGGATGTATGCGCCGCCTTGTCAAGGGAATTATCCGGGCGGGAATTAAGCGCGGAGATGATCCGTACTGTTCCCTCCGCCGCGCCGCTTTTATACCTGGCTCATTGCCTTGGATGTGACGAAGAAAAAATCAGGGAACTTAATAGTGTCGCGGATTCTTTTGTGGTTGAAGGAGAAGTGATCTATGTCTAGAATTATCGTTATGAACGCCACAGGCGGCACGGAACTTCTCTGGCGGCATATCAGAATCAAGAAATCCCTGGATGATATTTGCCACACTTTGGAACTGGAGATCCCGGCAGGCGAACGCGCCAAAGTACACAAACATGAAAAGATTGAAGTACGCTACGAAAATAATCTTGTAAAGGATTCAGGCGGCAGGCGGCGGGTTACTACGGTAATGGTTGATGAAATTACCGCCAGCGTGGATGTTTCCAAACACAGCGTGTTTGTTATCGGACGCAGCCCGGCGCGGGACATCATCGATTCTACCTGGTCAGGTATACTTTTGAACATGACGCTCTTTGAAACTGCCAAAAACATTTGTGATAAATTCGGCATTACTTGTGTCAATATCCCAACCAACCGGGGCGATCCTACAACCAAGGTTTCAATCTTTACCTGGGAAAATGAAAGCCCTTGGACAAAACTCATCGCCGAAGCGGACAGCCAGGGATTTATTCTCACCAGCAACGAGGCAGGCAGTCTTTACATCTGGCAGCCCGAAGGGTCGGTGCGGCAGGAAGGGTTTCATCTTACCGAAGGACGGAACGTTAAAACAATTGAGTGGAAAGAAAACGGCGCGGAGCAGTACCACGAGTACCTAGTCACCGGAGGCTATGGCGAGCCGGCCAGCGTCACGGACAACACCTGCAACAACAAGCGCGTTTTGACTATCGATCTGACCAACCCCGGCATTGAGCCGTCAAAACTCAAACGCCGGGCGGAAACGGAAATGCGCCGCAGAAGAGAAAACCGTACCGCCGTTACCGTCTCAGGCTGGGGGCTGATGGACACGCAGATAAAAAACCTGGGGGCGACAAGCGGCAAAGAAATTTTCTGGGTTCCCAATTTACTAATCCCCGTTAGGATGCCTTCGCTGGGCCTCGACGCTAAACTGCTAATCGCCGGGGTCGAGCAGGAGGCGGACAAGGAAACCATGAGCAGCACGATAACCCTGGCAAACCGAGAGGCGTACCTATGATCGAACACTTCAGAGAATTAGGAGCGAGGCTGCGGAACCTCTTTGCGGTTGGCGAATTTCAAAAACGCTACACTGACGGAGAGAAAAAAGATCAGATACAGGTAAAGACTCATAACAACAGGGTGGTCGAAAAAAAAGAAGCCTTCCCCTATGGGTTTTATGCCAAGGCCAAAAGCGGCAAAGTCTTTGTGTTTTGCCAGGGCGGGAACATGGACGGCTTTGAGATTTTCCCGGCACAGCCCGGCGATGAAATAACGCTGCCGGAATTGGAAGAAGGGGATGCCGCCATTTATACAGGCGAAGGCGGATATGCCATTTTCCGGGAAGCGGGGGATGTTGAAATCTATGCCAAAGGCAAAGGCAAAACGGCAATAAACACGGAGGGCGGAGACCTTGAGGTTAATATCGCTGGGGGCGGCGCGGTAAAAATCAAGTGTGAAGACGGCAAATTCTTTTTCGGGAACGGCAATAGTAACAACTGCGCCCTGCTCACCGGACTAATAGACGAGATAAAGGCTCTTGTTACCGCCGGTTCCCCGGCATCGCAAACAATTAACCCGGCAAGCCAACAAAAACTTGAGGCGTATAAGACGAAAGTGAAACAACTCTATGCGGAGGGAGCGTAATGGCGTTAGTACAGACGGCCCTGAAATCAAAATTTGAAACTCTCTTTAATAACATGAAGAAATCCCCCATGAGCGAGGCTGATTTCGCGAACGAACTGGCAAAAATTATCAATGACCACATCAAAACCGCGGTCGTTACGGTAAATGCCGGGATCGCGGTTTCGACATCAGGCGGGGGAGGAGCGACTACAGCGCCGGGCACAGGGAGCTTATCTTGAGCGCGAGGATAGAACAATGGGCCTCCATTGAGGAACTTGTCCGCATGAGCATCGGCACGGATAAAGGCGCGTGGTGGGCGGACCCGTCTTTCGGCAGCGAATTGTGGCTGTTGAAAAAAGAAGGGAAGGTTGACGGGCAGACGGCGGGGAGGCTGGAACAAATGATACGGGAAGCTCTGCAATGGCTTGTCTATGACGGCCTGGCCGCTGCTGTTGACTGCGCTGCGGAGCGGAACGGAAAAAACCGGATCGATTATCAGGCAATCGTTACCCGGCCAGGCGGTTCCCCGGTAATAGTCAAGGAGGCATGGAGTGTCATTTAAGCGGGATTCCCTGGCGGTATTGCTTGACCGCGTTTACGTCAATTATACCAGCCTCTTCCGGCCTTTTGACAAAACACCCCGACAAAATCTGCTTAAGGTATTCGCTTCGGTGGACGCGGGAATGTATCACCAGCTTTTAGGCGATCTGGACTTTCTTTCAAAACAGATCTTTCCCGATACCGCCGAGGGGGAGTATTTACGGGAACACTGGTCAAGTAAAACCGCCCCGCTTTACGCTGTCGCCGCGTCCGGAGAAGTAGCGGTAACGGGAAAGCCCAACAAAACAATTCCCTCCGGCATAGTATTCGAGGCGGTTTCAGGAGAGCATTACTTTCTTGAAAAATCTTACCGGCTGGACGCTAATGGCGGGACGATTGTCACCATAAAGGCGGAAAACCCCGGCCAACAGGGGAACCTGGCCGCCGGAGAAAAGCTCTCCATCATCTCGGCTATCCCCGCGGGAATTGACTCTGAGGCTGTGGCAAACGGATCAGGTATTATAGGCGGTATCGATGCGGAAACCGATGAGGAATATCTGGCGCGAGTACTGGCAACGCTCCGCAATCCATCCCGATACGGGAAAAGAGACGACTTCGCGTTATGGGCCAGGGACGCGAGCGCCGAAGTAAGCGCCGCCTGGGAATTCAAAAACTTCGGCGTTTTTGGAGCGGTGCTGGTACAGGTTATTAAGGGCAACCAGATTGACGGCGTTCATCCGGTAGACAACCTCCAGGAAGTGCGGAACTATATCAGCAGCAACGCTCCGCCAGTGCTGTTTGAAGTACGAACCCCGGACATCAAACCTCTCAATCCTGTAGCGTCCCTGCCGCCTCAAGAGGATTCTCAGCCGAACCGGGAACTGGCGGAAAATCGGATGAAGGTGTTTCTGCAATTAGCGGCCAAACCAGGAGCGAAAATAACCGCGGGGTCGCTTTGTCTGGCGGTTATTGACGAAGTAACAATTACCGATACTACGGTAAAACTGGGAGGCAGTACAGTTGGTGTTTTTACAACTATAATTCTGGAGTATCCGTATATCAGAGCGGTAACAAGGGAATAGAAGCAACGAAGTTGCAAGCGCCCAGAGCACTACATGAAAGCGCTATAAAAAGACTTTTCCCCCAAGGCGATTATTGGGATGAGCAGTTTGCCGATCCTGAAAGCGATGTTTCGCTTTTTGTTAATGCAAAACTGGATGAGCTAACCCGTTTCCGGGGCCGTATGAGCGCTCTGTACGATGAAAGCCGGATCGAAACTACCGATGAACTCATTGCCGATTGGAAGCGGGTATTGCTGGAAAATGCGCCCTACGGCAAAACCTTAACAGAGCGGCGGCTGCTCCTCAAATCGAAAGAGGATAACAAGCTCAACCGCGCTGAAATGGAAAAGACAGCGGGGCTGTACGAGCTGTCCATCGCTGATGTGGCCTTTCCCTACCGGCCCGGCTTTTTTGGGTTTTCCCGGGTCAATACGTCTTGTATCGGAAGCCCCGCTACCTTTTCGATTCTGTCAATAACCGCGTTGCGGAAAGGTTTCAGGGCAAACGTATGGGCGATGATTCAGGAAGAATTTGCCGCAAAGCGGTTTGGTGCAGTACACTTTGGACTTGACCGGTTTGCCTATTTTCCAGTGTACAAGTTACAGCTTTTTTTACTTGAACTATTGCGACAATCGGCTGCGGGTTTTTTCAGGCTTGGCGTCAACCGGCTTTTTCCTTCGCCGTCATACCGGATTCGGCGTTAACCGGTTCTATGCGATGTGGATTGGACCGGCTGATCTATATTTCAGTGGTGTTAGTCGTAAAGAGGGTTGATGTCAACGCTTATTAGCCCCCAAGCGCTATATTATAGAGGCTAAGTCTACAAGGACATACCATGAACGCGAAAGGTGAGGCGGTTCACATAGTGAGGCCCCCGGCGAAACCGGGGGCCTTTGACCTGTCGTAACAACGGTATGGGTTAATACACTACAGGCGGGGGCCCTCCGTCCGCTCCGCCCGCACGGAACCCTTTACTCGGCGTTCGGGTCTTCCGGCCCGTCTTCCGGCAGATCCGGTATCTCCCACGCCCGGGGCGCTTGACCCTCCGCAGTCGGCGCATATACCGCCTGAACCGGCGTTATCCGCGCCGCGTACCCGGCTTCAGGAATGCCGAAGAGCTTGATCCCCTCGCTGGGGAATTGGGCCTTTACCACCGCCACCGCCCGCTCTATACCCCGGGCCTCCTCTGTATCGCACCAGATCACCAGGGCAAAGTTTTCTTCAGGCCAGATGGCGTCCCCCATACGGGGGCCGGAGGAACCTACCCCATAAACGCCGGGGTATTTGGTGTAAT
>JAIRSL010000039.1 GCA_031255475.1 Treponema sp. | reverse complement strand
GTAACCGCGGCGTCCTTTTGGAGCAGCGAAAGCTCGTAACTTGTCTGCAGGCCGATCCAGTACTCGGGCTTTTTGTCGAAGTACTTGGCAAGCTTAAGGGCAATCATAGTGCTGATCTTCAGCTTGTTGGTGATGAGCTGCCGGACGGCGGAAGGGCTAAGGCTAATGTCTTCGGAAATCTTGGCGACAGGAATGCGGTAAGATTCAAGAAGACCCTTTAGAACGGTTCCCGGTACAAGAACTGTTGTTTTTGCCATATTGGACTCCTGTGGATTTTGATGTTATAAATAGTAACCTATTTGAAAAAAAGATCAAGCCTTCTTTTAAAAAATGAGCCGCCCCGCCGCAGCCTTCCGGTTCAGGAAAAGGTCCGCTTTCCTGTTTGCCGCCCTGCCCCTTGCCCCCCCGCCTGATTCCGGATAAGATAGACGCAGATTTACTGAAAACAGCGCTTAAATGCACGGGGTGTTGGCGGATGTAAATTATTCGGGCTGTATATCCTGAAATTCTATAGAAGCGGGAATAAAAAGATGGCTGTTAAAAGAACTGTAATTGCGGTGATGCTGTTTACCGCCGTATTGATTGCCTGCGCCGCAGGGGGAAAGGCCGAGGCTGCCGGGAATACCGAGGCTGCCAGTGAAGCGGGTACCCGGGCCGGCGCGGCGGCTCCGGGCGCCGCGGATACCCCGGGCGCTGACGGGAATACGAGCTATGCCTTTGGCTTATTTATGGGGATGAACCTTAAGGAGACAGGTTTTCTCTACAATTTTAACTATGCGGAAATAGCGCAGGGTTTTAAGGACGCTTTTGAAGGGGGAGACACCCGGCTTAGCCAGGAAGAGGCATACATGGTGGTGCAAATAGCGTTCGCCGAATTCCAGGACAAGCTGGCTGCGGAAAACAAGGTAAAAGAAACGGTATTTATGACGGACAATGGAAAAAGGAACGGGGTGGTTACCACCGCAAGCGGCCTGCAATACGAAGTTGTCACGGAAGGGAACGGGCCCAAGCCTGCCGCTTCCAGTACCGTGCGGGTAAACTACGAAGGCACCCTTATCGACGGGACCGTGTTTGACAGTTCCTATACCCGGGGAGAGCCGGCCGAATTCCCCCTGACCGGCGTTATACCCGGCTGGACCGAGGGGATACAGCTCATGTCTGTAGGAAGCACCTATAAACTGTATATCCCGTCGGAATTGGCCTATGGAACGGCGAGCCCGGGCGGCGCGATTGGCCCCAACTCGGTCCTGATTTTCAAGGTAGAACTTTTGGCAATAATAGAATAACCCGGGTTTCACTGCCCCGCCAAATAGGCGTCGATGATGCCGGGCAGGGAATTTTCATGAATCCGGACAATATCCTGCTCCCGTTCCACGCTTTCCGGCGAATCCGAAGCGTGGGCGGTGTTTTCCATTACGTTGCTGCCGAATTCCCGGCGTACCGTACCGCTCGGGGCTTTTAAAGGATCGGTAGGGCCCAGCACGTCCCTGATTTTCTTTATCGCGTTCTCCCCTTCGTAGTAGAGGATCAGGCACATTACCTGGCCCGGATTGTTTGTTTCATCCGGCGGGCATTCTTCCGGCCTGGTGCCGGACATGTATTTGATAATGCGCCGGAACTGATCCTGGGCGTAGAGGGAGCCTATCGTCTCTATCAGGACATTTTCGCACGCATGGTCCAGCCTCATGTCTAGTTCCTGTTCCAGAATCTCTTTCGCTTTTTTCCCGAAAACCGGGGCCAGTTTTCCCTGCAAGGCGCCTTCCACCGGGCCGTAGAAATCCAGGGCTTCCGCCAGCGAAAAACGGTGCACTTTGATTCCGATGATGCGGAGCCCTGTGCGGGAGAACATATCGATGATGGTCCCGGGCTTGGAAGACGGCTGGGCCCAGTTATCGGGTTTGATGATCACCAGGGTTTGCTCGATCTTGGAAGGATCCGGGTACTTAATATTCCTGATCAGGTTTTCCTTCCCCTTGAGGAATTTCGCGAACAGCCGGAAATCCTCGTCCGCTTCTTTTTGATTGCGGGGGGTTATTACCGCAGGCTCAAAATAGGTAACCTTTGCCGGATTGCTCAGGGAGAAGATAAGGTCCGCGTAGGTATCCCGGATAGTCTCACTCGTCAGCATATCCACATTGACATTGTTGTGGTGCATGTGGCCGCAGGTATTCATCAGTTTTGAACAGACATCCTCGCCGGAGAAGAGCAGCAGCAGTGTCCGGTGCTTCCTGCCGCCGGAAGGCCCCAGATTCTGCTCCACATAGTCCGCAAGCAGCGTTATGTCGTTGGGGTAGTTCTGCCGACGGAGATTCGCGGCGAATTCGTCGCAGAATTCCTGATCCGGGGCTATCATCTGGGCCCCCACCAGTTCCAGATCTGTCTGGGACAACAGCCGGGAAATAACGCCGCCGGTACGGCTTTTCGCGACTGTGTACGGTGTTACCAGCACATAAGAAATTGCTTTACCCATAAAAACTCCTGATTTTCCTTTGAGTCGGATATATACGAATCATATAGAGGCTGTTCCGAAATTCCCGTCGCAACTGCGCAGCCGTAGCGTGATTTCAGAGCTTTTTTTGTTCTCCAATGATCTGACAAAGGGGGCAAAAGCCCCTTCATTCCGCCGATTTTCGCTATCCCCGCAGGGTGACTGAATAGTTGCTTCCGGTTTTTAGAACAGTTCAATCATAACGTTATTTCAGAACAGAGTCTATCAGGCTTGTCCAGGAACCGGCAGTTTTAGTTTCATTCTTATGACAATTTTTCCAGCCTGGAAACGGCGTTTTCGTATTCAAAAAGCAAAACATCCTGTTCTATTTCTGCGATAATTTCCCTTGAGGCCTTTTCAAGCGAAAGTGAAGCGTATTCCGTAAGCAGCCTGTTCACCGTCTCGGTTTCCATTCCCAGAAGGGCCTCTTTCAGCTTGCCCGCCTGCGCGGCGGAAAGGGATACGGTCCCCTCCGGTTCCCCGGCCGCGGATTTATCCAGGGCCGCCGCGATGCGTTCCGTAAGGCTTTTCAGGGCGGAAAGGAATTTCCCGGTCTTTTCCTCTATGGCAAGCCGGTCGTTTGCCCGCCCGGCTTCTTCAAGCCACGCGGCCATTTCGCCGATTTCCGCAGCGCCGATGCTGCGGGAAATGCCCTTAAGGGCGTGGACCATGGTGGTGTACGCGGCAAAGTCCCCGCCCGCCGCCGCCGCTTTGATCCGGGGCAGGCGTTCCAGCGCGTCGTCGGAATATACCGAAAGTATCTGCCGGTACACCGGAAGGGAGCCGCCGGTATTGGCCAGGCCCGTCCCGGTGTCCACCCCCTCTATCTCCAGGGCCTGTTCCGCGCCGTTCTCGGGAGGGGCGCTGCCGGCTGCGGGGAAGTTTTCCTCTGAATACTTGATCTGCTTCTCCTGGGGAATCCACTTTTCCAGCACAAGGTCCAATTTTTGTATGTCGATAGGTTTGGCGAGAAAATCATTGGTGCCGTTTTCCAGGAAAATTTCCCTGCTGCCCGCCAAAGTGTTGGCGGTAAGGGCGACGATTGGCACATTCCGCGCATACTCGCTGTTAATGCTCCTGATAAGCCGGGTCGTCTCGATACCGTCCATCCCGGGCATCATGTGATCCATAAAGATGAGATCGTACCGCGAGGTGCAGGGATGTTCGATAATGGAGCGGATGCGGTCGAAGGCCTCCTGCCCGCTCTTTACCCCGTCGATGCTCAGCCCGTAGGGCAGCAGCAGGCCCCGCGCCACGTCCAGATTGGTTTGCACGTCATCCACTACCAGCACCGTGCCGCCGGGCATCCGGGTCCTGGCGACATTGCGCCGCCGCTGCCGGCGGCTGTCCACAAAACGGAAGCGCCGTAAATTTTCCGCAGTTTCCCTGCCGATAGGAGTGGGATCGGTTATTTCCTGAAATATGGCGGCAGTAAAAACGCTGCCCTTTCCGTATTTGCTTTCTACCTGGATGGATCCGTTCATTATTGTTACCAGGTTTTTGATAATCGTCAGGCCAAGCCCGGTTCCCTCCACGTTACGGTTCGCCC
>JAIRSL010000017.1 GCA_031255475.1 Treponema sp. | reverse complement strand
GACCGCGCATTTGGCGGGGACCGAAAGGCACCAGGGGGAATAATCGAAGAGATTGGGCCGGGAAATTTCCCTTTTTTCGCCTTCCCAGACAAGCTCCGCCGTCCCCTTGGCAAGGAGCCAGACCCGTTCGTCGGTTTCCGAATCGCTCCGGTACACGGCTCCCGGCGCGAGAACAAGTCCGCCGAAATCCATGAGCATGTCCGCGGTCGCCCCGCTTCGGGAAACGAGGGCGGTATAGCCCGTGTTAAAGGGCGGTTTGTGATGAAACTGCATGATGTCTCCTAATATCGAGAGCGAATCTCTTGCAGGGCGACGGGCCGTTTTTCTTTCAGCGATACGGCCGCCGCCAACGCCGCGTACATATCTTCCAGGCCGTCTTCCCCGGTCACCGCCGCCGGCTTCTTGTCCAGTACCGCGCCGGTAAAGGCGATCATCTCGTTGATAAAAGCGTCCCTGTACCGTTCCAGGAAGAAGTAAAGGGGTTTCTCTCCGGCAACGCCCTTTTCGTTGGAAAGCCTGACCGTACTGGGCAGGTCGTTTTCCGCCGCGGCCATGCCCCTGGAGCCGAAGACCTCCACCCGCTGATCGTAGCCGTACACGGCCTTCCGGGAATTGTCGATGACGCCGATGGCGCCGTTTTCAAACTTCAGGCTGACCAGGGCGGTATCCACGTCCCCGGCCTTGCCGATTTCCGGGTCCACCAGTACCGCGCCGGAGGCGTACACCTCGGCAATATTGCTTCCGGCCTGGAAACGGGCCATGTCAAAATCGTGGATCATCATGTCGATGAAGATGCCCCCGGAAACCGCCACATAAGCGGGCGGCGGCGGGGCGGGATCACGGGAAGTGATCTTTACGATCTGGACATTCCCTACTTCCCCGGCCAGGGTAAGTTCCCGAATACGGGCGAAATTGTGATCGAACCGGCGGTTAAAGCCGATTTGCAGGGTTACCCCCGCCTGTTTGACCGCTTCCAGGGCGGCTTTTACTTTGGGGACGCTCAGATCTATGGGCTTTTCGCAGAAGATGTGTTTCCCCGCCCTGGCCGCGGCAATGGTCAGGTCCGCGTGGGTGTCGGTGGAACTGCAAATGACCACCCCTTGTATGGCGGGATCCTTCAACAAATCTTCCGGGTCCCCGGACACGATCCGCGCGCCCAGACCCCTGGCCCAGGCCTCCTGCTCCCCGGTCAGCCTGATGTCCGCGATTCCTTCCAGCTTAGCCCTGGGGATAAAACGGGCGATGTTCCCCCCGTGAATTTTGCCGATACGTCCGGCCCCGATAACTCCAATCCGCAGCGCTTCCGACATTGCAACCTCCTCTGAATTCATCTTTAATTAAGAAACTGTAAGTTTCAGAAACTTTAAGCCTCTGCAAACGTTTTTAACCATTAAAATATTCTATTACTGCTTTGTTGTTTTGTAAAGGACTTTTTAGTAAAACATGAAAAAAACCCACGGATGCGGCAGGAAACATAATTCGTTATGCTATAAGTATTTATAACATAATCCGGGGAAATTCGGAGAATTTGGAAATTCTTGTTGACAAAAAAAAGAAGAGATTGGAAAATGATAGAAAACGTTTGCAGAAAACATACGAAATAAATTGAGGGTTCGCACGAAAATAACGGACAGGGCGGCCGGGTTATTTCCCCGTCACGGCGAACCTCATGAAAAGCGAAACTTTCGGCAGGCATATTAACAGGTGACGGCCGAAAAGTATATAGTAAGGAGTAAGTATATGAACAAGGTACGAATAGGATCGGTCGGGCTGGGGCGGCTGGGGCTTCAACACGCGGTAAACATCGCTTCGCGGATTCAGAATGCGGAACTCGCCGCCCTCTGCGACGTGGACCGGGCCAAGCTGGACGAAACGGCGGATAAACTGGGGGTACGGCGCCGGTTTACCGCCTTTGAAGACCTCATCGCCTGCGGGGACATTGACGCCGTAGTCCTGGTATCCCCGTCGGGGCTTCATACCCGGCAGATTTCCGCAGCCCTGGCCGCCGGAAAGCACGTCTTTTCCGAGAAACCCCTGGGGGTCACGGTGGCGGAGTGCAGGGAAGCGGAGAAAGCGGTGGAAGCCCGCCCGGAACTCGTGTTCATGCTGGGATTTATGCGGCGTTTCGATGAATCCTACAAATACGCCCATGACAAGGTTGTGGCCGGTGAAATCGGAAAGCCTCTTCTTTTCCGTTCCTACAGCCAGGACCCGGAAAAGTTCATTCAAGGCGCCATCGCGTATGCCGGACACTCCGGCGGCCAGTTCCTGGACATGGCGGTTCACGACATAGACCTGGCCCGGTGGTTTACCGGTTCCGAACCCGCAACGGTCTACGCCATAGGCGGTTGTTACGCCCACCCGGAGTTTGCCCAATACAAAGACGGGGACAATGTTTCCTGTCTTATGAAGTTCAAAAACGACTGCATGGTCTTCCTTTTCGCGGGCCGTACCGCTCCTCACGGATACAATGTGGAAACCGAGATTATCGGGACCAGGGGCATACTGCGTATCGCCGGAGTACCCCAGAAGAACATGGTGGAAATTCTGGACGGCGGCGGGGTCAGGAGGGAATGCAGCGAAAATTTCCTGGAACGGTTCGATACGGCGTATGTAAACGAAGTTCAGGAGTTTGTGAACTGCGTCATCGAAGGCCGCAAGCCGGAAGTGACGGTGTATGACGGGACGCGGGTATCGGAGATCGCCTATACGTGTAAATCCGCGTTTGAACAGGGGGTTCTGGTTACGTTCTAACCGCATATACCGCCGCATGAAATCTGCGCCGCGTAAGACAACGTACCGCAGGACAAACTCTGCGGTTACGTCATTTTTTGTACAAGGAGTCTGTCTATGGATAAGAAACTGCTGGAAGAATTAAAAACAAAAGCGATGGAAATACGGAAGCTGACGATTGAAGAAATCGGAACCCTGGGGAGCGGGCATATAGGCGGGGCCATGTCTGTCGCCGATGTTTTGGCCCTTCTCTACTTTCACCGCATGAAGGTGGACCCCGCCAACCCCCGCTGGGAGGACCGGGATCAGCTTGTGGTGTCCAAGGGCCACGCGGGACCGGCGGTATACTCCACCCTGGCCCTTAAAGGCTTTTTCCCCGTGGACTGGCTCAAGACATTGAACCAGGGAGGAACCCGGCTCCCCAGCCACTGCGACCGGAACCATACCCCCGGCGTGGACATGACCGCCGGTTCCCTGGGCCAGGGCTTTTCCGCCGCCATGGGCATAGCCCTGGGCCTCAGGATGGATCGCAAACCCTGCCGGGTCTACACCATCATCGGCGACGGCGAATCCGACGAGGGCCAAATATGGGAAGCCGCCCTATTCGCGGCCTCACAAAAACTGTCCAACCTTATTGCCTTTACGGATTACAACAAGCAGCAGCTTGACGGTTACATAAAGGACATCATAGACCTGGGCGATTTGGCCTCCAAGTGGGCGGCCTTCGGCTGGTTTACCCAGGAGGTAGACGGCCACGATATAGAAGCCCTGGACGGGGCGATAGAGCAGGCCCTGGCCCAAAGCGATAAGCCTTCGATGATCGTGATGGATACCGTCAAGGGTAAGGGATGCAGTTTTGCCGAAGGGGTAGAGAAGAACCACAGCATGGCTTTCAACTTAGAGAAAGCCCGGGAAGCCATAGCCATACTTGAGGGAAGGAGCTAAATTATGACGGAAATCAACCGGCCCGCCGCGGAGATCCGCGCCGCCTACGTAGAAACCATAACCGCCCTTGCGGAGAAAAATAAAAACATAGTCGTGCTGGAAGCGGACCTGATGAGTTGTACCAACACGGGGAGCTTCAAGAAACTCTATCCCGACCGGTTTGTCAACGTAGGCATAGCCGAGGCGAACATGATTAGTGTGGCGGCGGGTCTTTCGGCAGTAGGAAAAATACCCTTTGCGGCGACCTTCGCCTGTTTCGCGTCCCGGCGGGCATACGATCAGTTCTTCATATCCGCCAATTACGCCAGGCTGAACGTAAAACTCGTCGGTACGGATCCGGGGGTCACGGCGGCCTTTAACGGGGGAACCCACATGCCCTTTGAGGACCTGGCCCTGATGCGGGCCGTTCCCAAACTCACCATCGTGGAACCTTCCGACCGGTGGGCCTGCGCCGCCTTTGTGAAGGAAGCGGCGGAAACCTACGGTTGTGTATACATCCGGTTTCCCCGGAAACCCGTCCCGGTACTGTACACGGAGAGGGACCAATTCACCTTCGGTAAGGCCAAGGTGTTACAGAGCGGGAAGGACGTGTGCTTTATGGCCCTGGGGAGCCTTATGGTAAACGAGTGCCTCAAGGCCCGGGAAATCCTGGCCGGAGAGGGCATAGACGCCGGGGTGGTGGACATCCTGACCTTAAAGCCCATAGACCGCGAGACGGTGCTGGCGGAGGCGGCTAAGGCGGGGTGCGTGATCAGCGCGGAGAACCATCAGATTAACGGGGGCCTGGGCAGCGCCGTTGCGGAAATCCTGGCCGAATCCTCTTACGGCGGCAAATTCGCCCGTATAGGGATCATGGACGAGTTCGGGGAGGTGGGGACCCAGGACTACCTGACCAAACGCTTCGGACTTGACGCCGGGACCATCGCGGCCAGGGCAAAGGCGCTGGCAGGGCGGGACGGCTGATCCCGCGGTAGTCCGCGTGGGGCCCGTCCTTCGGGAATAAGCCGGGGATTTTGTTTTGTTATGGAGGATAAATGAAAGATAAAGTGCATATTCCCAAACCGGTACGGTTTTTATTAACGGCGGCGTTTTTGCCGTTTCTTCTCGCCTCCTGCGCCCTCAACTTGTCCGCGATCCGGGCCGAAATGCCCGACCTGAGCGGCAAGGCGGACGGGACCTACCGGGGTGAATACGATCTTCCCAAAGCGCCGGTAAGGGTTACGCTGGATGTACGGATACAGGACGCGAGAATTACCGGCATAGACGTTGTAAAACATATTTGTTCGCCTATAGGGAAAAAAGCGGAAAAGATAACGGATCAAATCATTGCAAAACAGAGCCTGGACGTTGACGCGGTTACCGGCGCGACCGGAAGCAGCAAGGCGATATTAAAGGCCGTCGAGGACGCGCTGAAAGAAGAGGGCGCGTCCGGCTGACGGCGGGCCGTACAACCCGCTCAACCGGACACGGAGAAATCCGTTGAGACCGGCCCGGCGCTAATCCCCGGCGCGATACCCTAACGGTAGGGCAGCTCCGGCGTCCGCGTCATTGCGCTTCATATTGCTGGACCTCATCATGAATGTACTCCAGGGATATTCCCGCTTTTTCAAACATGGTCTCCGAATCCACGGCATCGTGATACCGCCGCTGACAGACCACCCGGATTATGCCGCAATTGATGATGAGCATGGCGCAGGTCCGGCAGGGCGTCATCCGGCAATACAGGGTAGCGCCCGCAACGGCGATTCCCCGTTTTGCCGCCTGGCATATCGCGTTTTGTTCCGCGTGAACGGTTCTGACACAGTGGGTGGTAATGCTTCCGTCTTCGTGGATCATCTTTTTAAGCTGGTGTCCCGCTTCGTCGCAATGGGGAAGCCCGGCGGGCGCCCCTACATAACCGGTTACCAGAAGCTGGTTGTCCTTTGCAATAACGCAGCCGGATCGTCCCCGATCACAGGTTGCCCGTTTCGCAATGGCGTCACAGACTTCCATAAAATACTCATCCCAACTGGGCCGGACATACGTGCTTTCCGCCATAGTGATTGCTTCCCTCATCATATATTCATCTTAAACAGCATAAAGTATCTTGGATGATTTTTCCAAGACGGGCAGGCAGGTTTAGGCGGATATTTCAATTGAAAAACGCACCGCGATTGGGGCGGGTACGGACGTTTTGCGGCGCGCTATTTTCGCTTCTGCCCGTAAGGACCGGGGCGCGGTTTTACGGACAAACCTGCCGGCCGGGAACGAGCCGGCCGGGTGCGCGAAACGTTCAGGGGATTGTCATGAAAAAGCACGCGGGGAAAAACAGCATATCTTTGGGTTTGGTCCTGGTTTTGGCCGCTTTGTTTATCGGCGGTTGTCCTGATCCCGCAGGCGGTCCGGGCGCTAATATTGAAAACCCGGATAACCCTAATGACCCCGGCCAGCTCGAAGTACT
>JAIRSL010000005.1 GCA_031255475.1 Treponema sp. | reverse complement strand
CTTTTTAATCTCAATGTCTACATTATGTAAAACCGCAAAATCGCCAAAGGCTTTTGAAACGCCCCTGATGGCCACATCGCTTCCTTTCAATACGGTTCTCGCAACCTCCCTTCGCCGGGTAGATACCGTTCCCCGCCGGGGCCGGTCTGAAACAATACAGATAAAGGTACAATGCGTATTTTAGCCGTCATTGTCAATGAGTCCTTGTTGAAATTTTAGTCTGAAAAAGGGAAAAAGGTTATGGTTTTTTTAGAAAAATTTGTACTCTGACCGCCCCGTATTCCCGTATGTATGCGGGGGAAGCGGGGATTCATGCCGGCCGACCTTCCCCGAACAGAAGGCCGGGTCCGGGAACATCCGGTATTCTACGTTCAGGATACTACAAAAAAGAAATTTTTATAGTATAATAGTAGCAGATTCCCCAAGATTGGAGTTTTGGGAAAGGTCCGATTATGCGTGGCCGGATATGGGATTCCGCGTTACAGTTGTTTTACGGAAGAAGCGGGTAGTGAAAGAAATAACAGGATATAACGAATCGGTTTCAGAATACGAGTTGTTCTCATTTTTCTATGACCGGGTGATAAACGGCGAAATAACGGCTTTTTCCGACTTGACGGAATTTGCCGAGCCCATATTGAGGAATCCACGGACCCATCCGGTCATTCTGAAGGTTTTTGAACTTATCAAATGTCTCTATTGGGGCTTTTTCGCCGATATATCCCCGGCAACCCATAGCCGGCTTTGGCGGGAACTGGTACTCCCGGATCAAAAATTCCCCGGCGCCGGGGACCTTAAGCGTACCCTTTCCATTTCGAACCTCTATGTGGCCATGCTGGACATTCACGGGTACACAAAATTCTGCCAGGATTCCCGCAAGAACCTGTCCATGCTGCACACCCTTGACAGGACCATCAACAACGAGATAGGCCGTATCTCCGTCCTGTGCCAGGCGGTAAGCCGGCGGGAACGGGGGGACGAGATCGTGGTGGTGGCGGCCTCCGCATCCGACATCCTGACGGCGGCCCTCGCCATCATGGACTATTTTGGTAAGACCAATGTCGTAAACGATCCCCGGATAAATACCCGGCGTTCAGGGGACGCGGTCATTTTGCCGGTTTTCAAGCTGTCCGCTGGGATCACCGGCGGGAATACCACCAGCCCCCTTATCATCACAGACCAGGGGAACCTTTCGGGTTTTCTCCTCAATACCGGCGCACGGCTTCAGAACCGGGCTAACGAGCTTTCTCCCAAAGAATCCAGGGTCATGATAACCAAACAGGTCCAAATGAATTATCTGAAGGAGAATTCCGCGGAACCCTGTCATCTTTTTAAGAACGACGCGGTCTACTTTTTGGATACCGGGATTATCGAGTTCAAAGGGGTGTTCCTGCCTACCTGTGAGGCGGTTTTTAAGCCCGAAGACCGCTACAAGGAGCGTTTCAGCGGAGAACTCACCCGGCTTTTAACTTCGATAAAGGAAAACCGGTGGGAACAAAAAATTTACCTGGATCTCATGAACCTTCTTACCCAGGTGGCGCGGGTAATGCCCGCTTTTCAGGTGTCTCCTCCCGAGCCGATAAACGGGATGCGGACGATCACCAACCTTTCCTTCCAGCAGCTTTGCAAGATAGGGGCCAGGGCCTATTTACAGGACGAAGACTATATTTACGCCATATCCCTCCTGCGCAGCTTTGCGGACATCATGGAGATGGCCCCTGAGTTTGACCGGCTTGTCCTGGATTACACACGGGGAATTGCCGAAAAGTACGATTTGCTTTTAAAATCCTTCGAGACCGCCATAGACAAGGAAATTGACGAAAAGGCGGGCCTGATTTTTTCCGGGGATCACCTTAAAACCTATATGGCGGCAAAAAACGGAACCTCGATCTACGAAAAACTCAGGCTTGTGGGCAGGAAGAGTCCGGAGCTTACCAAAAAGAAGGCGCTCTGGTATAATCTTATCAAGACGAATCATGACAAGATGGTCATGACCCTCTATTCTGGAAAAAAATAGGAACTACCCCATGCTTACCTATATGCGGAACATCGGCATCATGGCCCATATTGATGCCGGCAAGACCACCACCACCGAGCGGATTCTTTATTATACCGGTAAAAGCCACCGCATAGGCGAGGTGGACAATGGTGAAGCCATCATGGACTGGATGGAACAGGAGCAGGAACGGGGAATAACCATACAGAGCGCCGCTACCACTACCTATTGGAAGCGGGAGAGCGGGGGGCCGCGATACCAGATTAACATCATCGACACTCCCGGACATGTGGACTTTATCGCCGAGGTGGAGCGTTCCCTCCGGGTTCTGGATGGGGCAATCGCCATCTTCGACGCGGTGCGGGGGGTGGAGCCCCAGACCGAGACGGTGTGGCGTCAGGCGGAGCGTTACCATGTTCCCTGCATAGGCTATGTGAACAAGATGGACCGTACCGGGGCGGATTATTTTCAGGTCCTGAAAGATATTGACGCCAAACTGAACGCCCGGATCGCCGCCATACAGATACCCATAGGCCGGGAAAGCAGCTTTGAGGGAGTCATAGATCTGATAGACATGCGGGAGATACGCTGGGACGCCTCTACCGAAGGGGAACATCCGGAGTACAGTGCCATAGCCCCGCAGCGCGCAGCCCTGGCCGCCGAATGGCGGGAAAAACTCATCGACGCCCTCTCCCGGGTATCGGATGCCGTTACCGAACGCTACCTGTCCGGGGAAGACCCGGATCCGGGCCTTGTCCGGGCCGAACTGCGGAAAGCGGCGTTGCGGCGGGACCTCCTTCCCGTACTGGCCGGGGCCTCCCGGCGCAACATGGGGGTTCAGCCCCTCATCGACGCGGTGGTGGACTACCTGCCCGCCCCCGACGAAGCCGGGCCCGCCCTGGGTCATCACATCAAAAAAGAAGAAGATGTCCAGGTTCTCTGCGATCCCCGAGGGATTCCCCTGGGGCTGGTCTTTAAGATACAGAA
>JAIRSL010000257.1 GCA_031255475.1 Treponema sp. | reverse complement strand
ATGATTTCCAGAGACCCGGCCTTTCCGAGAAGTATGCCGGAACCGAAGACCACGGCAAAGGCGATGATCGCCGCGACTCCGGGAATACCGAAGCCGGGGGTGTTGATTTCCAGAAAGATCATCACGATTCCCAGGACAATGAGTATGGTCTGCACCGCCCCGGATGTAAGAAACGAGATGATCCCATCGGCCGCGCCGGGTATGCTTTCCCCGATTTCTCCCACGACCCCTATGTCGGTGAGGAGGCCGGCCCGATCATCGACCAGGGCTTCGACCAGACCGTAACGGAAGGCGTCCCCGCCTGAAAGGGAAAGGAGCTTCCCCTTGGGGGAAATTTCCGCGATTCGTTCGACCGTTACCGATTCGTCCTTTTCCAGCCGCTCAAGTTCCGCCAGGGTAAGGACCCTGGTACCGCCGTCTACCAGGACTTCCCAAAGGTTAACATCATAATCCACCATGGCCAGGGCGATATTCACGGGATGGCCGTTCCGTTCCGCCAGGGCCGCTATTTGGGAGCGGATTGCCGCCACGGTCTTTTCCCCCGCCCCTTGGGAGCTGCCGTCGGCCTCCAGGGTGACCGGCGCGGCGGCCCCTATGGAGGTCCCCGGCGCCATATAGATACCGGAGCAGGCAAAGGCGATAAGGGCCCCCGCCGACCAGCTTACCCCCATGGATTCGTCCCCGGCGTGGACCCAGGCGATGGTCCGGGCGTCTTTGACGGATGTAATGAACGAGGTGATCTGCAAAGCCGAATCCACCCGGCCCCCGAAGGTATCAATCTCGAAAATGATAAAAGAAGCCCCCCGATTCAGGGCCTTCCTGGTTTCCCGGCGGACAAAAACTGCCATGGCGGGATCTATATCCCCTCGTATAGGGATGAGCCATGCGGACCCCGCTTCATCCGAAGGGGCCGTTGCCGGACCGGCATCCCCTTCCTGGGCAAAAATACTTCCGGCCGCCGCCAGCAAAAGAAGAACGAAAACGGCCTTCAGGGGTCCTGAAAATAGGGCGGATTTCATATCCCTATTGTATATGATATTAAAAAAAGACACCAGACGCCGTGTTGCCTCATCGAAACGGCTTGCCGGGATTTCCGCCTGATAGAGAGCACGGATACCGGTAATACAAACTGGACACATCTAAAATTTGGATTTAGACTGAAAACATGAATGAAACTGGACAGCGGCTTTCCGACATTGAAATTGCCCAGGCCGCAAAAATAGAAAAGATACGGGATATTGCCGAACGGATGGGAATTCCTTCCCAATGGATTGAAGAATACGGTCTTTACAAGGCGAAGATAGACTGGCGTCTCTTAAAGTCGCCGGATGCGGCCCCGCCCCGGGCAAAATACGTCAATGTCACCGCCATCAGCCCCACGCCGTTGGGAGAGGGAAAGACCACCACCACCGTGGGGCTGGTCCAGGGTTTGGGCCGCATCGGGAAGAGCGCGGCGGCGGCCTTGCGGCAGCCTTCCATGGGGCCTACCTTCGGGATTAAGGGGGGCGCCGCCGGGGGTGGTTACAGCCAGATCATCCCTATGGAAGACTTCAACCTCCATCTGACCGGGGACATTCACGCGGTATCCGCGGCGCACAACCTCTGCGCCGCCGCAGTGGACGCCCGGATTTACCACGAGTCCCGGTGGTCGGCCCCCTATTTCGAGAAGCTGGGCCTTAGAAAGCTGGAAATTGACCCTTACCGGGTGAGCATGGGCCGGGTGGTGGACATGAACGACCGGGCCTTACGGCATATCGTCACCGGCCTGGGGGACCGGGCCGACGGGCCGCCCCGGGAGAGCCGGTTCGATATTGCCGTTTCGAGTGAAGTCATGGCGATTCTGGCCCTGGCGAAGGATTTGCCGGACTTGCGGGCGCGGCTTGGCCGCATGGTTGCCGCGTTCGACAGGAAGGGAAACCCCCTTACCGCCGAAGATTTCGGGGTGGCCGGGGCCATGACGGTTCTCCTGAAGGACGCGCTCAAACCCAACCTCCTCCAAACCCTGGAAGGCCAGGGCGCTTTTGTCCACGCCGGACCCTTTGCCAACATCGCCCACGGCAACTCCTCCATTATCGCGGACCTTCTGGCGGTCCGGTACGCCGATTATGTGGTCACCGAAAGCGGGTTCGGCTCCGACATGGGGATGGAAAAGTTTTTCGACATTAAATGCCGCGCTTCCGGCCTTGTCCCCGATGCCGTGGTTTTGGTCGCCACGATCCGGGCGCTCAAGTCCCACGGCGGCGGTCCCGCGGTAACTCCCGGCAAACCGCTTCCGCCCGAATACCGGGAAGAGAACCTGGACCTCCTGAAGAAGGGGATCGCCAACCTGTCCGCTCATATCGCCATAGTCCGGCGTTTCGGCGTTCCCGTCGTGGTTGCCCTTAACGCTTTTCCCACGGACACCGGGGCCGAGTGGGACCTGGTCCGTACCGGGGCCGTCAAAGCCGGCGCCGCCGACGCGGTGGTCGCCCGGCACTGGGCCGGTGGCGGTGAAGGCGCTGCGGACCTGGCCCGGGCGGTGGAAAAAGCCGCGGCCCTGCCTTCCCGGTTTGAATACCTTTACCCTGCCGAAATGGGTCTGGCCGCCAAGATAGAAACCATAGCCCGTGAGGTTTACGGCGCGGACGGCGTGGACTTTGCCGAAGGCGTCCGCGCCGGTCTTGAAAAACTAGAAAACCAGGGCTTTGGGACCCTGCCGGTTTGTATGGCCAAGACCCAATACTCCCTGTCCCACGACCCGGCCCTCAAAGGCGCTCCCAAAGGCTGGCGGCTTCCCGTCCGGGAAGTACGCCTGGCCGCCGGCGCAGGCTTCGTCTACCCCCTCTGCGGGGACATCACCACCATGCCCGGACTTCCTTCCCGGCCCGCTTTCATGGACATAGACGTGAACGCGGATGGAAAGATTACGGGGCTGTTTTAACAGTCGGAAGCGAAACGGGGCCTCTTGCGGATAAAATACCGGGTATTTATTCGCGGGGCCTCAATTCATCCGTTCTTTTTGAAGATCTTATAAATAAGCAGCAGGAACTTGTACCGAAGGTACGGAAAAAATCTGAAGACCAGGAGGGGATTATGGAAGCAGAAACCTACCCATTCCAGGCCATTTTCAAAGACGCCCCGTGAAGGGCGTTTTTTCCGTTCGGCGAAGACATCATAGAGATCGCTGCACCAGAGGCGGAGCCCCTGATTGAGCCGGCTGCTGTTCCGGGCTATCCACCGTTCCCCGCCCTTTACCCCTTTGCCGACCAGGAGGAGGGAAGGAGCCGCCTTTCGTATGGCCTGAAGGAGGGTCGCTTCTTCCTGGCGTTTAAAACCGCCGGGGTAACGGCCCACCACCCGCAGATGGGGAAAGGTTTGGCGTATGTTTTTTTCGGTCTTTTTGAGGATTTTCCGTTTTCCCCCCAACAGATAGGCGGAAAATTCCCGTTTTTCCAGGATGGTCAGAACGCCGACCACGAATTCAAAAGGCATGTAGCGGATGGGTGTCTTCCCGGTCAGAAACCTGGCGCCTCCGACGAGGCTTTTGGAAATAGGAATAACCAGGGAAGCGCCGGTAACGAAGGTACGGTATTCCCCGTTCCTTCTGGCCTTGAGGAGATCCCACAGGGAGAGGAGGACAATGTTTCCGCCTTTTTCGGAGTTCAATAATTGCAGGATAAGATCCGGCAGATGCTCCCGGGTCACAATATCCAGAGGCACCTTGAGCAGACTGATCCGTTCCGTTAACGGCTTACTTTCGGCATCCACGAAGCGCTCTCCAAAAGAATGATACGTACAGCCGCCTGGGCATAGAGGGCGGCGGTTTCGGCCCGTAAGACGGTATCCCCCATAGTGAGGGGTTTAAACCCCGCCGCCATACAGCGGGAGACCTCTTCCGGAGAGAACCCTCCTTCGGGACCCACCGCAAGGACCGCCAAATCAGGACGTTTATCAAGATACCCGTGGAAAGAACCCTGTTCAAGGGGGTCCTGATGAAAAAGGAGGCCCACCGGCCGCTCGTACCTTCCCCTAAGTTCTTCCCAATACTCAAGCAGGGCGCCGAAGGCGGCCGGCTCCCGCACCACGGTATTTATCCCCGAACCGCTCTGCTGGCGCGCCTCCCGGATGATGCGCCGCCACCGCTCAAGCCGGCCGCCGGAATCCTCAGGACGGGGCACGGAACACGCGGATATAAAGGGAACGATCTCCGCAATCCCCCCCTCGGCCGCCTGGCGTATAATCAGGTCCATTTTAGCGCCTTTGGGCAGGGCCTGGAACAGCACCAGGGGCGGCAACGGGACCCCGTTCTCCCGGCGTTTTTCGGGCGCGGTCTCCCCGGCCCCTGCCGCGCCGTCCGGGGGGAGGCGTTCGCCGGTTAGACAGCCGCCCGCCAGGGAAACGACCCTGATCCTGGCGGACTCCCCGCCGGGCAAGAGGGCGTTAAAAACAGCGCCGGGCCGCAGACGCCGTACATGGGAAAGGTAGTGAAAATCCCTGCCGGTTATACGCACAAACCCGCCGTCATCGGACCCGGCGGGCAGGATGAACTGCTTCACGACACGGATCAGGACGCCAACGCGCTTTCTTCCGGTTCTTCCGGCTCCTCTTGCAGGGCCTTGAGAGTCTTGGCGGTCCGCATCAGGGCGTTATAGGTTCCGCCCCGGAGGATATTCACCGCTTCCTGAAGCTGCACATCGTATTCCAGATCGTAAACCGGCACAATTACGGTACGGTTTTGTTCGTCCCTTACCAGGCGGCGGAGCAAATTCAATTCAAGCTGGTACTCCGCGTGGAGCTCCCGGACAAAACGATCCACCTCGGCGGCGGAGGCTTCGGGGTTTTCCTCTACAAACGCGGGGATCCTGTTCGCCGTTACCAGGGCGGAAAACTGTTCCGAATCCTCATCGGTGAATTCGGGAAAGAGCACTTCCCGGTCCGGGGGTATGCCGATTTTATCGATGTTCACATCGCTGGGGGTATAATAACGGGCGGTGGTGATCTTGAAACCCGCCCTGCCCAGGGGATACACCTGCTGGACCGATCCTTTGCCAAAGGATTTCTCCCCCACAAGGTAGGCCCGGCCCCGGTCCTTCAAGGCTCCGGCCACAATCTCCGACGCCGAGGCGGAACCCCGGTTAATGAGGACCACCATGGGAATATCCGCCGGGACCAGGGTAGACCGCCGGGCGTTGAAAATTTTGTTCTCCGACGGTATACGGGACTTGACCGAAACAACCACCCCGCCTTCCAGAAAGAAATCCCCTATTCCGACGGCGGATTGAAGGAGCCCGCCGTAATTGTTCCGTAAATCAAGGATAAGGTTCTTATACCCCCGGTCCCGGAAACTCTCCAGGGCGTCCCGGGTGCGGTCCACCGTTAAGGCATTGAAACCGATAAGTTTAAGGTAGCCTATGTCTCCAATCATGGCCTGCTTGACGGTAGGAACTTCGATAACCTCCCGGACCAGGGAGACGGGGAATTCCAGATTTTTTCCCCGGCGGATCAGGAGATTGATTTCCACTCCCGGCGGCCCTTTAAGGCGGGCCAGCACTTCGTCCATGGTCAGCGTGTCGGTGAGTTCCCCGTTGATTTCCTTGATGAGATCCCCCGGCTTAAGACCCGCCCGCCATCCGGGAGTACCCTCGATGGGGGATGCCACTTCCACATAGGACGGTTTGCCGTCCGGCCTTTCGCCCGCCGGTTTGGAGATGTAAAGGCCGACCCCTCCGTAGGTCCCCTCGATGACGTTCTCGCTCAGATCGAGCATCTCGGACTCCCGGAGAAATACCGAATAGGGGTCCTCCAGGGCCTCTATCATACCCGTTAAGGCCCCTTCATAAATGGCCTGAAGGTCCACTTCTTCAACATAATGATTTTGGATGAACTCAAACACGTTCTGGAGGAGGTTCATGTACCGCCGCGAATTTTGCTCTTTACCCTGGGCTTCCGCCTGGGGGACCGATGCGATAATAAATATACCGCAAAGAATAAGTGTCGGTACTATCCAAAGGAATGAGGGGGTGAATTTTCCCCCGGAAGGCTTGCCTATTGTTTTCATCTCTCTACATAATGAAGAAATTCCCGGAAGGTTGTCAATGATCCCCGGCGCTTTTCAGGCCGTCATTCCACAGGAGACGCGATCCCCCCTTGACCCTCATCCCCAGGAACCGTAGATTTCTAGTATGCCTGTATACCGGCCTTTAAGGGTGAGTATTTTTATCTACGATTTGGTCCGTCTTTTCGGGATGCTCTGGGTATTGCCGCAGTTGATGGTTACGTCCTTGTCCGAATCGGTTCTTCCCTTTCCGCTTATAGTATACGCGGCTCCCAATGTTTTGTTTCTCCTGGCTGCTTTCTTTTTATTGGTGCGGTTTGAAGAATACCGTTCGTATGCGTATCTGTATATGGCCGGTAAAGCGGTCACCGTCGCGGCGAATCTGAGCTGGTTTTTCTTTTCCCTGCGGAGGCTGGCCCTGGTTTTGGACGAATACGCTTTAGAGCCGTTACTCGTTTTGGGTTTTCTCCTGTTCCTTGCCTGCCTGGACGCCCTCTCCGTCCTGGGAATGTCGGCCCTTGTCATATACCGCACGGGAAAACCTGATGCGGACGGTACGGCGGCGGAAGGGGCCGGCCTGACGGGAACCGGCGTTGCCGGTCCTCCGGTGAGCGCGGGAACGGAGGAATAGAATGCGGATTATACCGGTCGCGAGCGGAAAAGGCGGGGTGGGGAAATCCCTGGTTGCGGCGAATTTAGCCATTGCCTTTGCCCAGGCGGGACAGCGGGTGGTTCTGGCGGATCTGGATCTGGGGGCTTCGAACCTGCACCTGGTCCTGGGGTATCAGGCCCCCAAAACGGGGCTAGGGACGTTCCTGAACGATACCCGCCTGGATTTTTCCAAGGTGATGCTGGAAACGGACATACGGGGCCTCCGGTTCATTCCCGGAGACGGGGAGATTCCCGGCAGCGCGAACCTCAAGGCGTCCCAGCGTAACGCCCTGGTCAAGCGTTTTTTGGCCCTGGATGCCGATACGGACATCCTTATCCTGGATCTGGGAGCCGGGACCCATCAGTCTATCCTGGACTTCTTCCTCCTTTCCGGCCAGGGGATTATTGTGACCGCCCCGGCGGTAACCGCCACCCTGAACGCCTATATTTTCCTGAAAAACACGGTTTTCCGCATGATGTACACCCTGTTCCCCAAGGGAACCGCGGCGTATACCTATCTGGAACAGGCGCGGAAGGACAGTTCCGGCAAAAACCGGCTCTACATACCCCAGATGCTCAAGGAGATTGCCAAAAGGGACTCCAAATCCTACAAAAAATTCCAGGAAAGCGCCGCTCATTTCCATCCCCGGCTTATCATGAACTTGATAGACGATCCCAAGGATGCGGATGTTGCCTTAAAGATACGCCGGTCCTGTGAGGAATACCTGGATATTAAAATCGAACACCTCGGCGTCATCTACCGGGACGTGCTACAGGATACGGCTCTTTCCTCCCGGCTTCCCATTATCCTTTACAAGCCCCAATCCCTTCTGTCCCAAGCGATATACCGCATCGCCGACAAGGTACTTCAATCCGCGGAAGAGGGGTTTAACCTGGGCGGACGGGACATAGATGACAGTTTTCAGGAAGCGGCCCTGGAAGCGGAGATCGATTTTGAGAACAAGGCCGAATACGTGGAAGAGCTGCTCCACACCGGGGCCATGACCCAAGGGGATCTTCTGGAGACGATAAAATCCCAGCAAATCGAAATTACGAAACTGAGAAAAGAAAATAATTTTCTAAAATTAACCTTATCCAGGGCTATATCCCAGGGATTTAAGCCCTAGGGGGCGCGATGTTATTATCGGTATCATTTCCTTCCTGGCTTCATCCTGAAATCATTCCCGGCCTGCCGATCCGCTGGTACGGTTTGATGTACATCGTGGCCTTTGCCGTTGCCTTCTTCCTCTACCGGAAACAGGTACGGGAACGGAATTTTCCCATGACGGAGGACGAGCTTTCAGGGCTTTTTGTCGCGGGAATTGCGGGGCTGCTCCTGGGGGCACGGATCTTCTCCACCCTGATATACGAGACGAGCGACATCTACATCCGGCAGCCCTGGCTTATTTTCTGGCCGTTTCGGGACGGCAAGTTTACGGGTCTGGCGGGCATGAGCTACCACGGCGGGGTCATAGGCGGCATCATAGGGTTTGCGATCTATTCAAGAGTGAAGAAATTCGACGGCCGGGAAATCGCGGATATGTTCGGGGCCAGCATTCCCCTGGGGTATACCTTCGGACGGCTGGGCAATTTTGCCAACGCCGAACTTTACGGGCGCGTCACCTCCGGCCCTTTGGGAATGATCTTCCCCAACGCCCAGCAGTTCTCTACCGAAGAAAGCTGGGTCCGGGAAGTCGCGGAAAAGGCCGGCATAGACCTGACCGGCCTGAGCATGGTGAACTTGCCCCGGCATCCCTCGCAGTTGTACGAAGCCCTCTTTGAAGGGGTGGTGTTGTGGCTTATCATCTGGCTGCTAAGGAACAGGAAGCCTTTTAAGGGATTTTTGGCCGGCGTTTACATTGCGGGTTACGGCTTTATCCGTTTCATCCTGGAATACTTCCGGGAGCCCGACGCGGATCTGGGCTACCGTATAGAACTGGTGAAGAACGGAATCCCGCCGGCTCTGTTTTCATCTTTTTTCAACTTAACCACAGGACAGATACTGAATTTCATGATGATAGCGGGCGGCGGGATATGGCTCATCATCGCTTCCCGGCTTCCCGGGCGGGAACCGGTGTTCCGTTACCCGGATAAAGACGCGCCGCCCGTTCACGACGCCGCCTGGGAGGAACGGCGGGAAGCCAACCGGAAGAACCGCAGGAAATTGCGGAAAAAGCTGAAATAGACACTCCGCCGTGGAACGGCGGCCTTTTGCGGGCCGGAGGGCTTCTGCCGGTTACGGACGCAGACCGGGCAGATCCCAGTCCTTCGGCAGCTTGACCGGCATACCCCGGGAATCTACCGAAGCCCAGGTAACCCGTGCCTCCACAACGAGATCTTCTCCCCGGCGTATCTCCTGGGCAATGATCCCGCTTACCGCTCCCCTCTTGACAGGCCGGGAACGTATGACCAATACGTCATCGGTGAGGGCGGGTTTTTTGTAATCAATTTCGACCCTGGCTATGTATACTCCATAGCCTGCCCGGATAAACGCGGGATAGTCAAACCCTATGTCCCTCAGGAATTCGTACCGGCCATATTCCAAATAGTTAAGGTAATTCGCGTTATTCACATGTCCGTAACTGTCACATTCGTAGGTACGGACAACCAGGGAACATTCACAAATCATGGCTATTACTATATAGTAAAAAAAGAATTATTTCAATGAGTCGAATCTATCGGAACCGGAGTTTTGTCATGTTTAGGTACTGTCCGTCCTGCGCGTCCGCCGCCATACGTTTTGAAGGGAACAGGAAATTCGTCTGTCCCGACTGCGGCTTCACATATTACCACAACATCGCCGCGGCAACGGCCTGCATCGTATGTACCGGCCCCGCCGATGACGCCGTTCCCGGAGGCATTGTTCCCGGAGAAGAGGTCATCGTCTTCCTGGTCCGGGGCAAAGATCCGGCCAGGGGCATGCTGGACCTGCCCGGAGGTTTTATTGACGCCGGAGAAGGAGCCGTGGAAGGACTGCGCCGGGAATGCCGGGAAGAACTGGGCTGGGAAGTACCGCAAGACGCCTTCTCTTTCCTGGCTTCCTTTCCCAATGTCTATCCTTACAAGAACATCACGTACAATACCTGCGACTTGTTCTTCACCGTACACGCGCCGGGGCTTAATGCGGCGGATTTTCGTCTGGAGAAAAGCGAGATTGAAGGGATACGTTTTATCAAGCCGGGGAATGTTATATATGAAGACATCGCCTTCGATTCCATCCGCCGGGCCGTAAGGGTATATGCCGACCGGAACGGCTGAACGGCTGTACGGAGCGGGTCGCGGCGGTCCTCCGGTCCTTGAATACCCTGAAAAGCGAAGGGTATAATGCATAAAGAATAACGCGATAATACGTGATAACAAGGAGATACTTATGAAACGGGTTATTTGCTTTGGAGAAATCATGATGCGCCTGAATCCCAAAGGCTATCTTAGGTTTCTACAGGCTTCGGAATTTGAGGCATCCTATGCGGGGGGCGAGGCGAATGTGGCGGTAAGCCTCGCCCAGTTCGGGGTCAATGCCGCGTATGTCACCAAGGTTCCCGCCCACGAGATAGGTCAGTCGGCGGTCAACGAACTCCGGCGTTTCGGGGTGGACACTGCGGGAATTCTGCGCGGCGGAGAGCGTCTGGGCATCTACTTTGTGGAAAAAGGCGCTTCCCAGCGGGCTTCCAAGGTCATCTATGACCGCGCCCATTCGGCTATCATGGAGGCAAAGAGCGGGGAGTTCGACTGGGAAGCCCTGCTCAAAGGGGCGGACTGGTTTCACTTTACCGGCATCACGCCGGCGTTAAGCGACAACTGCGCCCAACTGTGTAAAGAAGCGGTGGACGCGGCGAAAAAACTGGGTGTCCCGGTAAGCTGCGATCTCAACTACCGGAAGAAGCTCTGGAGCAGAGAGAAAGCGAGCCGGGTTATGGGAGAACTCATGTCCGGGGTGAATGTCTGCATCGCCAACGAGGAAGACGCCGCCGATGTTTTCGGCATACGCGCCGCTGATACGGATATTAACGCCGGCGCTTTGAACCGCGAGGGATATATCTCGGTGGCGAAGCAGCTTACGGACCGGTTCGGGTTTCAGAAAGTGGCCGTCACGCTCCGGGGCAGCATTTCCGCAAGCGACAACAAGTGGTCGGGTATGCTCTACAACGGGAAGTCCGGCGCCGCTTCTTTCGGCCCCGATTACGCGGTCCGCATCGTGGACCGGGTCGGCGGGGGCGACAGTTTCGGCGCGGCCCTCATCTATTCCCAACTGGAAGGCTGGGAGGATCAAAAGGCCATCAATTTTGCCGTTGCCGCAAGCTGCCTTAAGCACACCATTGAACACGACTTCAACATAATCGGCGTTGCGGAGATCGAAGCCCTGGCTGCGGGAAACGCTTCGGGCCGGGTACAACGGTAGCAATACTGCGGTACTGCCGTACGTTGCGGGCTGCCGGATCGGCGCTTCCGTATATATACGTATATTTTTGAGGTTTCGGAAATTCCGGCCGCGGGGATGGGGAGGTTCTTGCGGCCGGAATACCGTTGAAGATGAAAAAAAGATACCCAATTTCCGTTTGGTACGTTATACTTATTGAAGAATTGTACACCCCGTTCGACGCGGCGCATACGGCCGCCCTGGCGGGGTATAAAAATTAAAGAACAGGAGGTATATCATGGCTAAAACCCAGCAGGCAAAGGGCGCCGCAAAACGGCTAATCGGCGCGGTAGTTCCGGTGGGCGCCCTTCGGAGCGGGAAAAGCGCCGGAGTCGGGGAATTTCCGGATTTGGCCGAATTTGCCGGATTTTGCGCTAAAATGGGAATCGGTTTGATCCAAATTCTTCCGGTCAATGATACGGGGTATGAGAGCTCCCCTTACAGCGCCCTTACGGTATTTGCCCTTCACCCCTTGTATCTCAGGATCGGCGATTTACCTGAGGTCAGGGCCGGATCTCCCGAATTCCTCCAAAAAGCCGAAGCATTAAGAAAAGAATTTGAAGGAGAAACGCGGTTCCCTTTTGAAAAGGTACTCCGGGCCAAAATGAGCCTGCTGCGGGAAATCTACGCCGCCAATAAGGCGGAAATAGCCGGGAAAGCGGAAAGCGGCGCTCTGGGGAAATGGATGGCGGAAAACCCCTGGATAAAAGAGTACGCCGTATACCGGAGGCTCAAGGAAACAAACGGCGAAAAGAGCTGGCAGGAATGGTCCGCTTTCCGGCAGGTAACGGCGGCGGACATTGAGGCTCTCTGGAACGATGGGAAGTTCCGGGGCGAACACCTTTTTTGGGCCTGGCTTCAGGAAGCCCTGGATGTCCAGTTCGGCAAAGCCGCCGAGGCGATCGCCGCCGAGGGCATAGTTCTTGAGGGGGACCTGCCCATTCTTATCAACGAAGATTCCTGCGACGTATGGGCCCACCCCGAATATTTCCATCTTGAGCTGTCCGCCGGAGCGCCTCCGGATATGTACAGCCCGGAAGGCCAGAGCTGGGGGTTCCCCATCTACAACTGGGAAGCCCTGGCAAAAACAGATTATGCCTGGTGGCGGAAGCGTCTTAAAGCGGCTGAAAAATACTATCAGGCTTACCGTATCGACCATGTTCTGGGGTTCTTCCGTATATGGTCCTGCCCCCGGACCGATTACTCCGCCGCCCTTGGCCGGTTCGTTCCCTATATCTCCATAAGCAGGGATGAACTTACCGCCCTGGGGTTTGACGACGGCCGTATACGCTGGGTGTCACGGCCCCACATCCCCACCGGAGAAGTCTGGGATGCCCTGCGGAACAACTGGGGCGGGGACTGTACGGAACCGGAAATCGCCGCCGAAGCGGAGAAAGCCTTTTCCGCCGCCCTGACCCGCATAGGAAACGAGGAGCTCTGGCTCTTCAAAGAATCCATCCGGGGCGAAAAGGACATCGCCGCCCTGGGACTCCATCCCGCGGCTCAAAGCTGCCTCGTCAACGCCTGGCGCAACCGCATGTTTCTGGAATATAAGAAAGATTGTTTCTGCCCTACATGGCTTTACCGGACTTCCCGGGCCTATGCCACCCTTTCCGGAGATGAAAAATCCCGTCTGGAAGAACTTCTGGCAAAGCACGATGCCGATTCGGAAAAGATATGGGAAAAACAGGGGAAGAAGCTCCTTTCAATCCTTTGCGAATCTTCCTCTATGCTGCCCTGCGCCGAAGATTTGGGAGCGGTCCCCGCCTGTGTTCCCCGGGTCCTTACGAAGCTCAAGATACTGGGGCTCAGGGTCGTCCGCTGGTGCCGGAAGTCGGAGGGGGGGCCCTTCGTACCGTTCGAGGACTACCCCGAACTGAGCGTCTGTACCGCGGCGGTTCACGACAGTTCCACCCTGAGGGAATGGTGGGAGCGGGAGGCCGATCAGCAGGGCTTTTGCGATTTCATCGGGTATCCTTCCCTGCCCCGGATCTACAATCCCGGTGTTGCCAAGGTCCTCCTGCAACGGACGGCCGCCGCCGCTTCCCGGTTCCGCGTCTTCCAGATTCAGGACCTCCTCCATCTGTCACCGCGGTGGTACGCCGAAGATCCCGCTTCCGAACGTATTAACGTGCCCGGTACCGCCGCTCCGTTTAACTGGACCTACCGTCTGCCCGCTTCCATAGAGGAAATCGCCAAAGACGGAGACCTAATCCAGGCGGTGTCGGACCTGGCCCGGATTGCGCCGGCAAGACGAAGAAAAAAATAGGGCGGCCGCGGACATGTCCCGGTTTCGAACCAACGTCCGGCGCCGGTTATGACGGGGCTCTGAAACGAAAAGGCGGGGCTAAAGATCCGGGACGAACGTTCTTGTGACATAAAAAGTTTCGGAAACAGGCCCCGTGTCAGAATCCCTCGTAAAAACTTTCCCTGAGGCGGTTGACGGCGGCGGTCTGATCCCGGGTCAGGGTAAGCCCTTCCGCGGCGTCAAGGAGGACCTGATTTAGTTGGGATTGAAACTCCTCCTTGCCGGTACTCATCAGTATGTAGAAATCGTAGATGTCACGGGGGCCGCCCGCATCGTCCCCGCTTTCATAGTGCTTAAGGAGCCAGAAGCCCGCTTCCCGGCGGACGCCTGAATAAAGGGTGTCGGCGGCGGTTCTTACGGCGGATTCAAAGTAACGGCCGTAGTCGCGGTCAGGGTTTCTTTGGCCGTCCCCGGTGAACCTGTCGAGGACCCGGAGGGAAACTAGTTGGGGAAAATCCTGATCAATGGTGAATCCCGCGTCCCACTGGCTTAGGGCGGTGAAATTGGCGCCGGAATTGACGGCGATGAAAACGTAACGATTCCCGTAACGGGACAGGGCTTCGACTCCGGGAATTCCGCCGGCAATATACCGGGCAACCCAGTCGGGAAGGGATTCTTCCGTATTGCCCGCGCCGTGTCCGATAATCCGATAAGGCGCTTCGTCCTCCACGGGCGGATGAAGCGGGGCCTCGGAAACCGGGACCTGCGGTATGGCGGTACAGGAAAACAGAAGAATCATCCCGCTAATTACCGGAAGAAACAGCGGGAAAACGCCCTTCATTCGGCTAATATGAAGCCGGTGTCTGTTTCGCCGTCGATTACAGGCGGCAGGGGCGTCGCGGTTATTTCCGGTTCACCGGCGGTTTCCCCGGAATCGTTTTGGGGATCTTCACTATCGTCCGCTATCACTTCTGAAACATCTTTTTCCACAATGTCCTCTATCGAAGCGTCTTCCGAAACGTCTTCCTGAATTTCACCGGGAAGGGCGGAATCCTCCGTGGCAGTTTGAGTTTCGCCGCTAAAGGAAGTATCCATGGCTACAAAAAAGACAAATTCGTCCAGGATAATGACCGGGCTTGGAGGTTTACTTTCCGTAACGGAAAGCCGGCTTACCCCAACGGCCGGACCGCTTCCGGGAATTTCCTCCGCCCGGCCGTCTGCCTCCGCCGTAAACTCCGGATCATCGGTTTCCTCCGGGGATATTTGTTCGGCGGTTTCCTCCGAAGACGTCTGGATGGGGGGAACTTCCGCCCGCGCGCCGGTCCCTGTTCCGGCTTCTCCCGGAAGGGTCCCCAGGAGGAATGTCCCGCTACCGGTAAGCGGACCGGGAAGGGGTATACCCTCATCGGGCAGGAATTCACCGGGAGTGTTCAGCCCCAAACTGAGCCGGAGGGTATCTTTTTGTACCTGAAAGCTAACCACGGCGGTAATTACGCCTTCGGTTTGTCCGGGATGCAGGAAGACGGTTCTCTTGCCGGAGACGGTTCCCGCGGAATAGTTCAGGATCACCGTCCCTCCGGCATAGGACAAATCCATATTCAGACGTTCAAACCATTCTCCCGGTTCACGTCCGTTTTTGCGTTCCAAAGCGGGTTTCAGATCAAAGGAACCGCTGAAAATAGTTCCATCCGCCAGGGGAATGAAACGGAACAGGAGGTGCCCTTCGTCCTGCGGGGAAGAGGTAAATAAGGGACCGGGAATTGAAAACACGTGAGCCGGCCCTACGGCTAAACCGAAAATGTTCCCCCTGGGCAGCCATTCCGGGGTATGGTTCATCGCGGCAAGGATATTACCGGTGATTCCGGAACTCCGCGAATCCTTCAAATCCGCAAATAATTGATAGCGCCGCACGGGAATCAGGTCTTTGCCGGAGAAACCGGTTTCCGACCCGGCCGGAATGCCGGCGAAAGAGAAGTTTTCGTTTTTTGCGGATACCGGCAGGGACAATTCTTTAACCTTGCCCACAGGAGTCCGCATACCGGTATTCAACGGCTTGAAAGGGAAAGCCTCCACCTTTAAGATGTGGAACCCTGTCTGAGCCGGAGCCTGCCAGATAAACCGGGCCGCCCCATCGGCAACGTAGCCTTCATGTATCCGTTTTTTCCCGTTATACCAAATCACATACGGGTTAAGACCAGCTCCGGCAGCCAGTTTGGTTTCCAGCATCACGGGCAATTCCGGCGGCACCAGGTGGCCCCTGTCGAAGATGCCGGGCAGATATGCGTGTATGTCATCCAGGGCGAATCTCGATGTGCCGGTGTAATAGAAAGGCGCCTCTATCTGGTGAAGGACGCCTTGTTTTCCGATAACCTGAAAAACAAGGATATACTGGCCCGGTTCCATATTTCGGGGCAGTGACAGCGGAGGAAGGTTCCCGCCCAACTTCTTCACATATATGACATCCTCATTGTCCGTGTAGGGTAAAGGCGAATTGGCCGAAGTTTCCCGCTTAAAAAAACGGTATGCGCCGTCAATTTCGCCGGTTTCTCCGGCCGTACCGTCCCAGGGATCGGTCTCAAAGGGGAAACCGGCGCCATAACCGGAATCGGCCTCATAACCGGAACCAGTCGTAAAACCGGAATCGGCGTCATAACCGGAACCGGTCGTAAAGCCGGAATCAGTCTCATAACCGGAACCCGTCGTAAAGCCGGAACCGGCGTCATAACCGGAACCGGCATTGAAGGGGGAATTTGGTATACCGGTTTCTCCGGAGGAATTCCAACTGCCGGATTCAAAGGTTGAATCTTCTTTGCCAGGATCTATGATGTACGTGACTTTTTTGCTAAGGATCTCCCCGTTCAGGCTCTGTAAAAAAACGGTGAGTTTCCAAATATCCGGATCTTCGTTTACGGAGCTGATAAAGTACGGATAAATCGGGGTATCCGACCCGATAACTGCACATTCATCCAGCGTGTATTGACCGGCCCTGGCGCTAACCTTATAAACTCCACCAGAAGAAAATACCGTATCCATTTGACCGCAGGAAATAAAAATGAGGAAAATAAGACTCAAACCGTAAATTTTACGAAACATCTAATAATAATTATAACATTAATCTATAATTTCGACCAGAAGATTTTTTAACAATTTGACGAAAACACGGTGAAGATATTCTTGGGGCGGGAATTCCCCGGGACCTTATCCGAAAGCGGAACCTGGAGCAGGCGCGAACCGAGGTTCGCCGGGGTATGGACCACGCCTTCCGGTCAGGTTCAAGCGCCGTCTTGAGGGGGAAAACAGGATTTCCGAAGTGCGAAACCCCCGGCGTTTTCCGCCGTATCGAAAATTGAAGAGATTTTAACCACCAAGTCGAAGAAGTTTTAAGAGAAATCCCTCTCTTTTCCTTACTTTTTTGACTTATTCTTCGCGAATGATATATTTAGGGTAAGGAATAGGAAATGGATACAACGCAGACCATAGGCGAGGGACTGACCTTTGAAAAGGTCTGGGCGGCAATACAGGCCACCAATGAGCAAATGAAAGAAACCGGCCGACGAAGGCATCTACCATCCCCGGGAGTGGTGATTGTCCCGGCGAGTGATCCTGGTGCGGCCAGTCCGCCGGCCTTTTCAACCGGCTTACCCAGACCCTGTCCCGGTACTTTGAATGGGCGGCGCGGCGCGGCTTTTTGAAGGCGCCTCATCTTCCGGCTCCGACAGAAGATAGTGGTTCTTGAGGTAATTGATATTTTCCCTGAAGATAAGGGTATGGGCTATCTCTATATCCCGTTGCCGCTCCCGGATCTTTGATTCCAGGATGTTTTCCAGGGTCCGCACCGCGGTATAGCCCTGGAGTACCGGGTCCTGAAACACGATGGCCGTCAGGAGGCCGTTTTCCAGACAGCGCAGGGCCTGATCTTTGACATCGTGGAGCAGGGTGATTGTCCGGCGGTAGTCGTATGCCTCAAGGCCGTCAAGAAAGCTGCCGGTGAAAGCGGGTACGAAATACACCGCGTCCACCCTGCCTTCGTTATCTTTAAGGAGTCGTTTAATCTGGACGCCGACGCCTGTTTTCACCTTCATATTGATGTATTCAACCCGGCTTTCGACAAAGGGGTACTGACTGCCAAGTACTTCAAGGAAGCCCCTGATCCGCTTCGCGTTAATATCGGGGCCGTCTGTCATGTGATCCACATCCTCGTTGATCCCTATCACCAGAACCCTGCCCGTTTCCATGAGGCCGAGGGATTTGCCGATAAAATTCGCCGCGAGCCGTCCCCCCGCCGGATAGTCGGTCCCTATGTAACAGAGCCGGTTTGTTTCGGGATCGTCCACATTGTAAAAGACGTACGGTATGCCGGACTTTTCGGCCAGGACCACGATTTCCTTCATGCGGTACATGCGCATACAGAGAAATGCCGCCGCGTCAAGGCCGTTCCGTATTTCCCGTTTCAGCGTCTTCAGATAACATTCGGTGTCAAAATCAGGAATCCTGAAAAAATGAACCTCGTAGTTGAGGGGCCTGATATACGCGGCGGCGCTCAGCACTCCCTTCTCAATATCATCCCATACAAAGGACGGAAAAGTAGAGGTAAAAACTGCGATGCGCCTGGTTTTGTTTCTGACAAGGATCTGGGAACCCCGGTGAGGCACATAAGACTGCCGCTTCGCGTAATCCATGATGCGTTTTTTCAACTCCGCGGAAACGTAGCCGGAATCGTTAAAGGCCCGGCTCACGGTGATGAGGGAGATACCGAGATTTTTGGCGATGTCCTTCTGGGTGATACGCATGAGTCACTTATACAACAGTTATGATAAAGAGGGCAATGGACATACGCTGCTTCCGGG
>JAIRSL010000234.1 GCA_031255475.1 Treponema sp. | reverse complement strand
CCGCCGATTACGCAGGCCGCGATACAGTCCAGTTCCAGATTCTGCCCCATGGTCGGCGCGGCGCTCTGAAGCCGGGAAATAACCAGCACCGCCCCCAGGGCGGCAAAGAAACCGCTGGCAACGTAGGTAAGCATAATGACCCGGTCGGACTTCAGCCCGGCAAGCCAGGCGGCCTTCTGATTACCCCCGGTAGCATAGACTTCCCGTCCGTATGTTGTTTTAAGAAGGATAATGAATCCCACGACCATGCTGACCGCCAGCATTACGATTGGAATGGGTATGACGCCGAAAAGCCTGCCCAGACCGAATACGGTAACCTCTTCGGGAAGGGTTATGGTCTTGCCGTTACTCAGGGTCCGGGCAATGCCCCTCGTAATATTCATCATGGCCATGGTGGTAACAAAAGGAACCATCTTGAGCTTGGTTATCGAAAGGCCGTTTACCAGCCCGATAAGCGAACCGAGGATCAGCATCAAAAAACAGGAGAAAAGCCAGTTTATTCCGGAATCTATCATCATTGCCCCGGAAATACCGGTCAAAACCGTTATCCCGGAAACCGACAGGTCTATCCCCGCCCCAAGAATGACAAAGGTCATCCCAATCGCGACGATCCCGGTAAGGGAAGCGGCCACAAGAATATTCATAAGATTTATCGGAGAAGCGTATTTTCCGCCCGACGCGATTGAAAAAATAACGATGAAAACGATAAGAGCGATAAAAAGTGTTCCCTTTTCCAACAGTGTCCTGTTGGCTGAAAGCGGTGAACGCAGGCTGTTCATAAACTTCCTCCGAATATACCTATTATATCATTGTACATGAATAGCGCAAGAATTTTTTTGGTCTGTTTTTCATACCCGTCCGAATAATCCGTACTTTCCGTACTGATGGTACCCGCGCCCAGGTACGGTCCGTAATGCCAAGCAGCTCCGGCAGTGTGATAATTTCTTTTTTAAGCCTATTCCGGCGTGTTTGGATGCTGCCGCCATCATTATTTTCTTTAAGGAAAAGATAAGGTATTGGGCGCGATATTCCGATTCTATAATATGGTATTGTCTTTTCTTGATACAGAGGAATTTCTATGATGAAACGACAGCTCGCCCTGTTTTTTGTCCTGGCCGTTGCCGCCGTTACTCCGGCCCAGGAAACCGGGGTTTCCCCCCTCCCGGCGGATTACCAGAGCCGGTCCTCCGTGGAACTCAGCATCCGGTTTTTCGACAAGCGCGTCTATTACGCGGCGGACGCCCCCATCCTGGTCCAGGTGTCCGTTGCCAACAAGGGGCCCGGTCCCTATCGCTTTAAGCTGGCGGACGAGCGGGCCTGGTCCGTGGATTTCGATGTCAGGACCGTTTCCAACCGGGCGGTGGACCCGGCGGATGCCCTGGTAAGGCGGCGGACTACGGCGGCCCAGGTGTATTTCAGGGAAATCTCCGTGGAAAGCGGGGAGTCCTTTTCTTTTGTGGAGGACATACGGGATTACGCGGACCTTAGGCAGAGCGGCGCTTTTGTGGTACGGGCACGGGTATACCCCGAATTGTACCATACTGCCGCCCTTGCCGTTCGGGATACGCCCCTGGAATCGAACCGTCTCTCCCTCAATATCCGCCCTCCGGCCATTCCCGGTCCCGATGGCATACCTCTGGCCATGGACGTGGAAACAAACGCCCTCCTGGTCCGGGAAAAACTGTCCCCCGATGAAGTCGTGGCCTATACCCTTACGGCCCGGCAAAAATCCCAGTGGGAAAAATTCTTCCTGTACCTTGATCTGGAGGCCATGGTTTCCCGGGACGGCAGCCGCCGCCGGCAATGGCTCGCCGAATCCGAGGAGGGCCGCCGCCGCATGGTGGACCGGTACAGGACGGAGCTGCAAAACGCGGTGGTGGACGGGGACATAGCCGTTATCCCCGCGGAATTTCAGATTGAACGGACTTCCTACGGTGCGGAAGAGGGGACCGTTGTGGCGCTGGAAAAATTCAGGGGAAGCGGATATACTGAAAGGAAACGTTATACCTATACGCTCCGCCGGAAAGACGATATATGGACGATTGTTGATTATACGGTGGTAAATTTGGGGACCGAATAAATTTTGGGGATTGGTTGGGGACAGAATGAAATTAATGCTCGTCCTTGGTTCGGATGAAATTCCCGGCGTGATTGAGGCGAATATCAAACCCCTGGGGTTGGATCTGATCCGTTACCGCCATGTGCTCAAGGCCATGGACAATATCGACGAAATCGATCCCGCCGGTATCATCATCAGCGCCGATGACTTTCCCCGGCACTGGAAGGCCCTGATTCAGTTTGTCCGTTACGAGCGTTCCGGAGAGCGGTGCCCCGTCATCCTCCTCACCGGGGAAAATTTTTCTCTGGAAGAAGCGTCACAAGCCTTTTGTACCGGGATTTCCGGCATCGTATCCGGCAGCCTTAACCGCCCCGATACCATGAACCAGCTTCAGAACCTCCTGAAACGGCGCCTGGCGATTCGGGACAACCGCAAAGCCCGGCGTTACCGTGCCGAACCGTGGACCCGCCTGGGTTTCTACATGGTCCATCCCGTCCGCAAAGCCATTGTTACCACCGCCGTCAAGACCCTTTCTTCCACCGGCGTCCTCCTTGAACCGGATAACCCCGGCATGACGGCGGATCTGGCCGATGGGACGGTACTTGCCGAATGTTCCCTGCGGGTGGGTGACGACATTATCTCTCCTGTCTGCCGCCTGATCCGCAGACAGCCCGGCCTGTCCATGCAGTTTGTCTCTTTGGATAAGGTTGAACAGATCATCCTGGAAAGCTATCTGGAAAACATCCCCCTACAGGAAGCGAAAATCCATACGGGGTAAACAATCCGCTTTTGTCTGTTTAAACGATACGAGCGGATAACCAGGCGTCTAAATTCTTCCATGGTCATCTTCCACGGTTAAATAGAAAAGTCCCTGCAAACGTAAGATTGCCGGTTTATCCTTCCGGTAATTGCGTTCGGTTCGTACTTTATGGTAGAATTATTGCATGAGAATTTTCAACAAGTATACGTTAAGCGGTATTTTGTTGGCCCTTATGGCCGGAACGGTAAATATGACAACCTGTTCGCGAAAAAACGGGACAGTTCCGGCGCCGTCGTCGGGGGAAGCCGCGTTGGGGAACGGGTTATTCGCCCGGATCGCCACGAACCAGGGGGACATCCTGGTCCGTCTGGAATACCTGAAGACGCCGCTGACGGTCTGCAATTTTGTTGCCCTGGCCGAAGGCAAGATGAACGCATCCAGGGAAAAACCCTTTTACGACGGCCTTACCTTTCACCGGGT
>JAIRSL010000225.1 GCA_031255475.1 Treponema sp. | reverse complement strand
GCGTCCCGCTTCCCGGCCAGCCCACAATGCCGGGGCAGACAGCCGTACCTGGTCCTGCGGGCGTCCCGTTGCCCGGTCAGGCCGTAACGCCGGGGCAGACAGCCGTACCTGTTATACCCGGACAAGGCGATGTCCCCGCTCAACCCGCCGCGTCCGAAACAGGCAATATTCCGGTCATGGAAGCCGTCTCCGGCGAACCCGTTCCGGCGGCGGCCGAAGTCCTGTCCCTGGAAGACGCTTTAAGCCGGATCGGTTCTTCCGGACAGGATGTTGAACTCCGCTGGGACCCCTTTTTCGGGATGGGGAGCTTTGCCGTAGCCGGACATAACGCTGCCTTTGATACCGGAAATCCCGGAGAAACGGGTTTTATCCTCATGGATTACCGGGAAATTTTCCCGGTTCCCTCCCCGTTTATCCGCAACGGACTCCTCTGGTTCCCCGAACCGTTTGTTGCCGCCCTGCAACGGGCGCTGGATACCGCCATTGAGGATGACCGTTCCCGGTTCAGGATAGCCGCCGTCATTGTGGATCCCGGACACGGAGGCAGGGACGCGGGAGCCGTGGGAAACCACATTATCAACGGCCAACCCCTCCGGGTAGTGGAAAAAGACATCACCCTGGCGGTCTCAAAGATCCTCCATTCCCAGCTTTCCTCGGCGTACCCGGACAAACAGGTGCTGCTTACCCGAGAAGGGGATACCTATCCCACTCTGGAAGATCGGGTGGCTATAGCCAATTCGGTGCCCCTCAAGGATAATGAAGCCATCATCTTCATCTCTGTTCACGCTAATGCGTCTTTTGACCGGAAAGCCCGGGGCTTCGAGGTGTGGTATCTCAGTCCGGAATACCGCAGAACCGTCATAGACCGAGAGAGATACGCCGATTCCGCGGAAGTCATCCCCATTCTTAACGCCATGCTGGAAGAGGAATTCACCACGGAAAGCATCCTGATGGCCCAGGCCCTGATCCGCAGGGTAGACGAAGCCCTGGGAAACCGCATCCCTTCCAGGGGAATCAAGGCGGAGGAGTGGTTTGTGGTGAGAAACGCCCGTATGCCCTCGGTCCTGGTGGAACTAGGTTTTGTTTCCAACGAAGCGGATGCCCTGCTCCTGACCAACGACACCTACTTGCGGAGCTTTGCGGACTCATTATATAAAGGAATCGCGGATTTTATAACCGCTTTTGAAGGAACCGGAGGGTTTACGGCAATCAGATGAGGAGAATTGTCAGAGGCGCGGTCAACGGAATCGTTCGCTTTTTCAGGAGGAGTTATTGCCGCCGGTTTATCTATCTCCTCCTTTTGGGGATTCCGGCCCTGTTTGAGTATTGGTCCGGCGGTTTTGTCCGGCGGACTTTTGTGTTTTACGTAAGGGATACCGGCAAAGCCGAAGTAGAGAGCCGTTTACTGCCCCTCATGCCTTCCCGTGAGCTCTCCCTGGAGCAATACGTTGAAGAAGCCCTTTTGGGGCCGGTTTCCCCGGAGTCGGATCCCCTGTTTCTCCGGGGAACCGCCCTAAGGTCTTTGCTCTACCGGGACGGAACCGTTTACGCCGACCTTTCTTTATCCGCCGCTTTACCCTATTCCGCCGGTACGGACGCTTTCAGGAGTTTGTACGTCCTTTACAGGGGCATCAGGCGGAATTTCAGTTTCGTAAAGGATGTCCGCCTGTTTATAGAAGGTAAAGAAGCCTATTACGAGCGGTTCCGGGGCGTCTCTTTTTTTCCCGCCAGGAACCGGGCGTCCGGAACGCGCCGGTACGGAGGGAAAATTTTGAATATTGTATTAAAAACGTATAAATGTGCTTAAAAGGCGTTGACAAGATCATGGAATCTCGTATATTTTTATTATATTAAGATTCTTAATCTAAGGTGAATATTGAAAGGAGCTGTGAATGAAACGGATCTTCATTCTTGTCGCTATCACGTTGTTTGTTGTTGGATCGTTGGTTGCGGAAGAGGCAATTCTTATTGATTTTTCCAAGTTAACCGCCGATATCATTTCTGATCAGAATCAGGAAGACAAACTTACCCAAAACCGGGCGACCGTCATGGATTTTTCCCAGGTTGCCGGCGGCAGCTTCACTTCCGAACAAAAAGCGGTGATGAAGACCTCTCTTGCTATTGAGAATTGGGAAGTGCAACTCGCGTCTTCTTCCCGGAGTATCGGGAATCAGGTTCGGAGTTATACCCTGGAAGCCCCGTCCAAACAATGGGGCACGGTTATGGGTGTCCGTATTCATTTCCCCATAGAACCCTGGAACTCGTGGGCGCTCATTAAGCCTCCCTTTGAAATTCCGGCTTTTGAACCCGCGGCGGACGTCGACGATGAAGGCAATGTTACCGCTTCCGAGGATTCCGATGGAGTTACCGGACCCAGCCGGTTTGAAGACGGATTCGGGGTTGTAAAGAACGTCGGAACCATCAAGGCTTTGGCGACGAATGTATACGGTCTTAATTTCCCCCATACTCTTTACGCGATCCTGCTCGACAGCCAGGGGAATGAGAGGGAGGTGTATTTAGGGCCGGTTAATCATGATGGCTGGGCCGAACATACATGGCAGAACCCTGCGTACATTACCGAAGTCCGTAACCGGGAACTGCGCTTGTATCCGCTGTATCCCTTTTCAACTCCCTTTGTGAAATTCGCCGGTTTTAAGATTCAGCGCGATAAAGAGCAGCCGGGCGGTGATTTCATCACGTATTTCAAAGACGTTAAGATCATCTACGATAAAGCGGTGCTTGATACCGATCGGGATATTGACGATGAGGCCCTGTGGAACATCATCAAGGAACGGGAGACTGAAAAGAAGATATACGAAATGAGGCAGTTTGGTAATAGTCAGGTGCTCCGGTATCTTGATCGCCAGAAGCAGGCAACCGAAAGTCAATTTACCCCCACCGAGGGTGGTGACGGTGACGGTGGTGATGACGGCGGCGGCGACGAGACCACCGAATAAAAGGAGGATAGGGACGCCGGTCCCCGGTATCCAGCTGATGTAGTAATGAGAAGAGCTGTCTGAAAAATCGGTAAGCGGTTTTCAGACGGCTTTTTTTATCTCCTGAGGGAATTAATGAGAGAACAGACGCCTATTCCCAGCCAGAAAAAACTGCGGGAGGCCTATGATCGCCAGGACGAGACCAGACGCCGGGTAACCGGGGATCTGGAAGCCCGGATAGAAGACACGCTTCGGGTTCTTCCATCAACATTAACGGTTAAAAGCCGGATCAAGGATTTTGCGAGCTATTTCAAAAAATACCTCCGGGTTCTCAGACAGAATAAAGGGGACGAAAAAACGGCAATTATCACTGATTTAATCGGTATACGGATCATTTGTCCGTTTATTGAGGATATTGCCCAGGTACAGGAAACCTTCCAAAAAAATTTTGAAGTCCTGGAAGTGGATCATAAGGGGTCTGATCACACTTTTAGGGAATTCGGTTACCGGTCAACTCATCTGCTTGTCCGTATACCGCAAGACATTATCGGTAAATGGGGCGCGCTTGATACCGATGTGGCGGAGATTCAAATCAGGACCATACTCCAGGACGCCTGGGCCGAAGTGGAACACGAACTGGTCTACAAGGCCGGATTTACCCCGTTCGATGACCCCATGAAGCACAAACTCGCAGCGGTTAACGCCAGTTTAAGTTTGGCGGACATTGTTTTCCAGGAGATTCGTAAATATCAGCGCCAATTAAACAACCAGATGGAAAAACGCCGGGATTCGTTTTTTAGAAAAATTGAGGAAACTGCCGATGCTTTTCTGTTTACGGAGTCCCAAACTGGGGACCCGTCGCTGTCCGACGTTTCTCCGGTTCCCTCGGATATGTTAAATGTTTCAATGGACGAGATGCTTCTTAACGCGCTCTACGCCCATAATAAAAACCGTTTTTCCGAAGCCGTCACGTGCTACAGCCGTATCCTGGAAATGAACCCCGATAATTCCATCAGTTCCCTGGTCTATAAGCACCGGGGCATGGCGAATTTTGCCCAATCCCTTTACCACGACGCCATTGCGGACTTTACCCGTGCCTTAGCGCTGAACCCTGCCGCTTACAAGGCCGTTTATTACCGGGGAATCGTCCATGCGGTTCTGCTGCAATACCCCGAAGCCGCCGAGGATTTTAGTTGTTCCCTTAAGATTAACCCCTATCAGCCCTTTTCCCTTTATCGCCGGGGTCAGGTCTACTATCACCTGGAAGATTACCCCCGGGCCCTGGCCGATTGTGAAGCCGCTCTGGCCCTGGAATC
>JAIRSL010000211.1 GCA_031255475.1 Treponema sp. | reverse complement strand
CGGCTGCGCCGCAAAAAACCGGGCTATCCGCTCCAATTCCCCGTCCCCTCCGGGGCCGTGGAATTCCGCTTCTATCCCTTGCGCGGTACACGGTAAGGCGGCTTTCAGCGGCTATTCTTTGAATCCGGCATCGCGCTCGCGGTCTCTACTCCGAATCACGCCGCGCTGAATCTTGCCGCTGACGGTCTTGGGCAATTCCTCTACAAATTCCACGATACGGGGGTACTTGTAAGGCGCCGTAACCCGTTTTACATGGTTTTGAAGCTCCCGTTTAAGCTCTTCCGAGGCCGCAAAACCCCGCGCAAGGACGATGGTGGCCTTGACCACCTGGCCCCGCATGGAATCGGGCGCGGCGGTTACGGCACATTCCAGCACGGAAGGATGCTCCATCAGGGCGCTTTCCACCTCGAAAGGGCCGATCCGGTAGCCGGAACACTTGATCACATCGTCGTTCCGGCCTACAAACCAGTAGTAGCCCTCGTCATCATGCCAGGCCATATCCCCGGTGCTGTAGATTCCGTCGCGCCAGGCCGCCGAGGTCATCTCCCTGTCCTTCCAGTAGGCGCGGAAGAGTCCGGGCACGGGGCCGAGTCCCGGCTTCATCCCGCTCACCGGATCGTCGTACATGTTTTTCCCCGCGGCGGTCATGCTGATGTTGCCGACAATGCCGTCGTCGCAGTCTCTGCCCTCCTCGTCGAGAAGCCGGAGACCGTAGAGGGGGGCGGGTTTCCCCATGGAGCCGGGTTTTACCTCAAGCCACTTGAAGGCGGCGGCCAGCACCGAGGTTTCCGACTGGCCGAAACCTTCCCGGATCTCAAGGCCGGTCAATTCCTTAAAACGGTGGTAGACTTCCGGGCTGAGCGGCTCCCCCGCCACCGATGTATGTTCGATAAAACTAAAGTCCCAGCCGGAGAGATCTTCCTTTATAAGAAAACGGAAGATCGTGGCGGGGGCGCAGAAGGTGGCGGGCCGGAGGCGCTGAATAGCGTCCAGCATACCCTTCGGCGTAAATTTTTCGGTGTCGTAAGCGCCAACGGCGGCTCCGCAGATCCACTGCCCGTAGATCTTCCCCCAGGCAAATTTTGCCCAGCCGGAATCGGTCTGGGTCATGTGGACTTTGTTCTCCTGAACGCAGTGCCAATACTTTGCGGTAACAATGTGGCCGAGGGGCAGGGAATGATTGTGAAGCACCATCTTCGGCATGCCGGTGGTGCCGGAAGAAAAGTAGATCAACATCGGATCGGCGGTTTTGGTGTCTTTTTCCCCGGCGGGGCGGGGGAATTCCGCTGCGGCCTTTTCGATTTCGGCCTTCATGTCGAGGAAGGGCGCGGGAACAAGGCCGTCTTTGAGAATTCCGTTTCCGTAACCGCCGACAAGGGCGGCCGCCCTGAGCGTCTTACATTCTTTCAGCGCGGTTTTAATGTTTTCCGTCAGCTCAGGATCGTCCACGCTGACAAGGAGTTTTACATCCGCCACATTACAGCGGTAGATAATGTCCTTTACGGTAAGCTGGTAGGTGGCGGGGATGCAGACGGCGCCTATCTTCATCAGGGCGCACATCAGTATCCATACTTCGGGACGCTGCTTCAATATCAACATCACCACGTCGCCTTTCCCGATGCCCATCGAAAGAAGCGCGTTTGCCGCCTGCGCGGAAAGCCGTTTCATGTCCGCGAAGCTGTAGCGTTTCACGCCGCCTTCATCATTTGTCCAGAGGAGGGCGGCTTTGTCCTGTTCCAGCCTGGCCCATTCGTCTACCACGTCAAAGGCAAAGTTAAAATTTTCAGGAACTGTGCAGGTATAGTTTTCGTAGAAATCCTCGTAACTTTCAAAATCGATCCGGGGGCAGTAACGGGAAAGAATTGTATCAGGTTCATTCATGCTGTTCATTCCTGTATGATGGTGATAAATTCGGCCGGCCCGTCAACGGCGCTTTGCCCATGCGGCAGCCGCGCGTCAAAATAGATTGAGTCCCCCGCTTCAAGGTCGTGGCTCCGCCCGTTTACCGTAACCCGAACCTTTCCCCGGACTACATAGTTGAATTCCTGCCCGGAATGCCTTACGGGGGAGGCCGGTTCCTTTTCCGGGTCAAGATACACTTGCAGGGGCTCCATTGTCCTGCCCTTGAAGTTGCAGGCCAGGCTGGAAAACTCATAGCCGGGGTAGCGTTCCACACGCACTCCCTTCCCCGCCCTGCAAACGCTGGCGGTGTCCATCCGCGCCTCTTCCCCGGTAAGCAGTACGGTTATGTCCGTGCCCAGCCTGCCGGCTATCTTGTAGAGGGCGCTAATCGGTATATCAAGTTCTCCGCTTTCGTAGGCGGCGTAGGTTTCCAGGGGAATACCTATATCCTTTGCCATATCCAGGGCGCTAATCTCAAGAATCTCCCGCAGTTCGCGGATGCGGCCCGGTACCTGGGCAATTTCGTCCATCTTATCTTCCCTCCAGAAACGCGAAAATATCCCGGCTTATGATACGGTCATCGCTGTCCCGTATCTCCAGCGGCAGTTTTACTGTTTCGTTTCCGCGCCACTCGCAGCGGCTCATGTCCGCGCGGAGGCCCGCCAGAGACTTGGCCCTGATCGCCCCGGCATAGTCGGCGGCGCTCTTCATCTTTTCGTCAAGCTTTACGCCGAATATGTCTCCCTCTTCAAACTGATCCTCTCCGTGAATATCCGAACCCGCGGTAACGGGGAGCCTGAGTTTTTCGGCATAGCGCAGGGCCAGAGCGTCGTAGGAATACTCGGCGTTACCGCCGTTGACGGCCTCCACCGCGTCCACGCAGCCCGATGAGAGGATGACCATGCGGATGTAGTAATGCTGTCTAAACGGATGGGCCTGAACCACACAGCCGCCCGCCTCCCGCACCGCCCGGTACTGACCGGCCCGTGTCCAGTTCCGGGCCTCGGGATGATCCAGGAGCCATTCTTTTCCGATGCCGTAGACAAGGTAGTCGTCGCAGCCGTCAAAGGTTTCTTCCCAGCCGAAGAATACATCCAGCCCCTGGCGCTGGCCTTCGTTCCAGGCTTCCTCGTAACCCTGACAGAAACGATTTACCCACTC